>JAYKHZ010000151.1:0-5195 GCA_035286165.1 Synechococcus sp. | reverse complement strand
AAAATCACGTCCTGGGTGTCGGCAAAGCGATGGGCCAGGGCCTCGGAGCCTTGGTCGTGCAGATCCACCAGCTGGCGCAACTGCTGGGGCAGACCGCGCAGTTCATCCGCCAGAGCGTTGAGCTCCGCTGCAGAGCGAGAACCACGGCGGGCCGCAAAGGCCATCGCCAGGCCATAGAAAGCCAGCAGCTGGCCAAGGAACGTCTTGGTGGCTGCCACACCCACTTCGATGCCGGCCCCGATGTCGAGGATGTGGGGAACCTGGCGCGACAGAGAACTTTCCGGACGGTTGGTCACCCCCAGCTGGCGGGGGGCAAAGGCGGGATCCCCGTGGGCCAGGCGCCGCTCGGCCTCCATGGCCAGGGCTGCCAAGGTGTCGGCTGTTTCACCGGACTGGGTCACCCCAATCGTGAGCGTGTGGGGGGCCAGCGGCGGCGGGGCGTAACGGAATTCACTGGCGTAATGCACCGACGTGGGAAGGCCGGCGAACTGCTCCAGCAGATAGGCCCCCACCATGGCGGCATGGCGGCTGGTGCCGCAGGCCAGGATCTGAATCCGCTCAATCCCGGCGTAAAAGGCATCGTCCATCGGCAGCGCCACCGGCTGCTCCGCCGGCAGTCCCTGAGGCAGGTGACGCGCCACCCACAGCTCTGCGGTCTCCGGTTGCTCATGGATTTCCTTGAGCATGAAGTGACGGAACTCACGCTTGTCGGCCACGTGGTCCACACCGCTGAGCTGGGTGGGCATGCGTTGCTGACGGGCCCCTGCGGCGTCGTAGAGCTCAACTCCGAGGGGTGAAAGCAAGGCCACCTCACCGTCTTCCATGGGAAGGATTGTGCGAGTGAAGCCCGCCAGGGCGGGCGTATCGCTGGCACAAAGGAATTACCCTTCCCCCAAGCCGATCAACAGGGGTGCAGCCTTGCGGGCCACCACCAGCGCCCCCGGCGCCTGATCCCAGATCACCGCCAGGGCATAAGCCCCTTGCAACTTTGGCAGCACCTGCTGCAGGGCCTCCAGCAACAAGCCACCGCCAGGGGTTCCACCGGCGGCTTGCAGCTGCTGCAGTTCTGCAGCCAACAGATGGGGAATCACCTCGGTGTCGGTCTCCGACTGGAACACCACCCCGGAAGCCTCCAGCTGCTCCCGCAAGGCCCGATGGTTTTCGATGATTCCGTTCTGAACCACCGCCACGGATCCATCGCTGCTGCGGTGCGGATGGGCATTGCGCTCTTCTGGCTTGCCATGGGTGGCCCAACGGGTGTGGCCAATGCCGCATTGCCCAGGAGCACCTTCGGCTTCAAAACAATCGGTGAGGTTGCGCAGCTTTCCCTTGGCCCTCAGGCAAGTCAGCTGACCCTCACCCGCAACCGTGGCAATCCCAGCGGAGTCGTAGCCGCGGTACTCCAGCTGGCGAAGGCCCTCCAGGAGCTGGGGTGCTGCTTCTCGGGAGCCCACCAGGGCAACGATTCCGCACATTTTAGCCCTAAAAGTGATACTTATTCATGAAAACAGGATTAGCATCATCCATTTAGAGGCAAAAAGAAACGCCGAACTTATTTGCAAAGCCCAGACAACAATCAACCAGCAACTTTCAAGGAAGTCATTTGTATTCAAGGCATATTCGACTATATTAGATTAATAATAAGGGCTTGTGGTGGGCGGTTCAACGACGCAATCTGAATTGTTCTTCGACCGGATCAAGGACCTTGCAAGGGCCGAAACCCTAGACACCGGGTCTGAACTCGATCTTCGAGGTGGCCTTTTAATTATCGAGAGCGGCAGCCTGCGCAGTCTTGCAGCACTGCCCCCCAATCAGCAGCTGCGCACGGTGCAACGCCACGGAGCCGGAGAACTGGTGGGTTGGCTCAATTGGCTGCATCAGCGCCCGATCGAGCTGCTCCGCGCGGCTGAACTCACCACAGTCTGGCGCCTGCCGACCGAAGCAATCGACGAACTCTGGAACGCAACGCCCGAATTTCAGCAGTTCTGCGCCGAGCAGACCCCAGCCATTGAAGCCGTTCATCTGCTCCAGCAACTCAGCCACGCCGATCAACAGCGCGCCCGACAGCTGGAGCAGTGGAAACAACTGCTTCCCCAGCTGCGCTGGCTGGTGGATGTTGACCCCACCTCAGCAGATCTCGAAGGCTCCGGGCAGTGGTATTGGCCCGATGGCACACCGTGGGAACCAGGCACAAAGACAAATCTCCGCCAACAACGCCTGATCTGGCTGCCAGATCCCAATCAGCAGCGTCAGCAGGCCCTGGTGAAAGCACAAATCGGCCAACTGGTGACCGCCGCCGCCGAACAACCTCGCCCCACCACGGTCACCCCCGAGGTGTTCGAACTGCCCAGAGCCAGCGGCCCACGCGACATCCCCCTGGCCATCTGCCAGGCGATTGCCCTGCACATGGGCGTGCCCTTCAACCGCGACGCCCTGCTCGATCAGATCAATGCGCTGCTGGAGCGGCAGCCTCAGCTCAACCTCTTCAACATCGGCCAGCTGATCAGCAGCCTCGATCTCTCCGCCTCCCTCACG
The DNA here is from genome assembly GCA_035286165.1 of Synechococcus sp. Taxonomy (GTDB): domain Bacteria; phylum Cyanobacteriota; class Cyanobacteriia; order PCC-6307; family Cyanobiaceae; genus RCC307. Next base: position 2,660 of record JAYKHZ010000151.1, on the reverse strand, counting down.
GAGATCCCCTTGGGCCAACTGGCACGCGTGCCGACGCCGGCCGTGCTGGAGCACCAGGGCCATTTCGCCGTGCTGGAAGGTGTTGAACCCGATGGACGGCTGCGGCTGCTGGAGCCCGAACTCGGACCTCTGCTCGTGCCCCCCGAAGGTCTGCTTCAACCGAACGCGGACCGGCTTCAACTGCTGCTGTTCCGCCGCCGCCCCGGCAGCAAGGAGCGCCGCTTCAGCTGGAGCTGGTACGGCCCCTATCTCGCCCCCCACCGCGATGAATTGATCCAGGTGCTGGCCTGCACCGCCGTCACCACCGTGCTCGGCGTCGTGATCGGTCTGGGCATCTTCCGGATGGTGCAGGCCCAAGGCGGCGGCACCGATTCGGTGAACGGGGTGATCAGCATCGGCATCATCCTGGTGGGCGCCTGCGTGCTGGAAGCGGTGGTCTCGGTGCTGCGCAGCCTGATCTTCACCGGCATTGCCAACCGGGTGGACATGGACACGCGCGAGACCATTCTCGATCGCCTCGTTCGCCTGCCCCAGGGCTTCTTTGACGAGCGGCCGGTGGGCCGGATCACCTACTACTTCAGCAGGCTCGACCAGGTGCGTGAATTCCTGATTGGCCAGGCGCTCACCGCGATCCTCGATTTCGGCTTCAGTTTCCTCTTTGTGATCGTGCTCTGGTGGATCAGCCCCACCCTCACCCTGATCACTATCAGCTCCCTGCCGCTGTTCATCGTGCTGGGCTTCATCGCCAATCCCCTGATCGATGACCAGATCGGCCGCACAGTGAAAGAAGCCATCAAAACCAACAGTTACCTCACGGAATCGATCACGGGCATCCAGACGATCAAATCCCAGAACGCCGAACTCAAAACCCGCTGGGAGTTTCAAGACCGCTATTCCCGCTACATCGGCGAAGACTTCAAGCTCAAAGTCAGCAACACAACGATCGGCGCCCTCGCCAAGTTCATCAGCGAACTCACACAGATCGCCCAGATGGTGGTGGGGATCTACCTGATCACCAAAGGCGACCTCAACATCGGAGCCCTCTTCGCCTTCCGGATCATGGGAGGCAGGGTCACCGGCCCGATGATCAAACTGGTACAGACCTGGCAACAGTTCAAGATCCAGAGCCGCAACCTGCAGCTGGCCGCCGATGTGGTCGACCGCCCAACAGAGCAATCGGCGGACCAGGCCACCAACATCCCGATGCCACCGATTGCAGGCAGCGTTTCAATCCAGGCGGTGGATTTCAGCTACAGCGCCGACGGCCCCCAGATTCTTCACAACGTGTCCCTCGAAGTGCCCCAGGGCACCTTCGTGGGCATGGTGGGAGGCTCCGGCTCCGGCAAATCAACGGTGCTCAAGCTGCTGCCCCGCTTCTACGAACCTGATGCCGGCCGCCTGCTGATCGATGGCATGGATATCAACAAAGTGGAGTTGTACTCCCTGCGCCGCCAGATCGGGGTGGTTCCCCAGGATTCGCTGCTGTTCGACGGCACCATCAAAGACAACCTGCTGATGGTGAAGCCCGATGCCACCGCCGATGAACTGATCCGCGCCGCCAGGATTGCCTGCGCCCACGAGTTCATCATGGAGATGCCCCAGGGTTACAACTCCTCGGTGGGGGAACGGGGCGCCGGCCTCTCCGGCGGCCAACGCCAGCGCATGGCCCTGGCAAGAGCCGTGCTGCAGAACCCGCGCATGCTCATCCTGGATGAAGCCACCAGTGCCCTCGATGCCCGCACCGAGCGCCAGGTGTGCCTCAATCTGTTTGAGGCCTTCCGCGGTCGCACCGTCTTCTTCATCACTCACCGCCTGTCCACCGTGCGACCGGCCGACATGATCGTGCTGATGGACCAGGGGGCGGTGATGGAAGTGGGCAAGCACACCGCTCTTATGGAGAAACAGGGCTGGTATTACGCCCTCTATCAGAGCCAGAGCGAGGAGGGATTGGGCTGATGGGTGCCATCGAACCAAGGCCGGAGCAAGGCTCCAACCGATTCAGCACAGCGTCTCGGGTTGGCAGGGAGACCCCGAACTCGATGGAGCCAACGCCCAAGCCCTGGAGCTTCAGCCAGCCGGTGCTGCTCAAAAAAACCAACCGCAACCGCACCGTGTTGGTGTGGAGCCTGGTGGGCAGCGTTGCCTTCGCCGGCGTCTGGTCGGCCGTGGCACCTCTGCAGGAAACCGTGGCCGTATCGGGCAAATTGCAGCCGATTCAATCGGTGCAAGCCATCGAAGCCCTGGTGCCAGGAGTGGTTGAGACCGTGCTGGTGAGCGATGGGGAACGGGTTGAGGCGGGCGACGTGCTGCTGCGCTTTGATCCGCGTGCTGCTGAAGCGCAACTGGAGGCCGCCCGCAGCAACCGCGAACGGTTGCAGAACCAGGTGGCGATCAGTCGCGTGATCCTCGGTGAACAGAGTGCCGCCGAACTCACGCCCAACCAGCAGCTGCAGCTGATCAACCAGCGGCGCCAGCAAGCCGGCGAAAACACCGCCGCCAGTGAGGCCCTTGCCCGCAGCCGGGTGAGGCTTCAGGGGCTGCGCCAGGCACTGAGCACAGCCGAAAACGTTGCCAACCGGTATCAAAGCCTGCTCTCCCAAGGCGCCACCAGTGAGCTGCAGGTCCTGGAGTCGCAGGCGAAAGTGGACGACCTGCGCAGC
>JAYKHZ010000150.1:0-21910 GCA_035286165.1 Synechococcus sp. | reverse complement strand
TGGCCCTGGGCATCAACCCCAACGAGACCCTGATCGCCAGCGCCGCCCTCACCCGGGAGGTGACGGTGGCCGTGTTCATCTCGATCTGGGTGCTGGTGATCCTGGGCTCGGTGTTCAACGCCCTCACCATCACCGAGCCGGTGAAGGAGCTGCTGCGCGGCGTGCGCCAGGTGGCCGGCGGCAACTTCGAGGCCCGCATCGTCCTGCCGGTGGGGGGCGAACTGGGGGAGCTGCTGGATGGCTTCAACACGATGGCCTCCCAGCTGGAGGCCTACAAGGCCGCCAACATCGAGGAGCTCAGGGCCGAGCAGGTGAAGCAGCAGCTGCTGATCGCCACCATGGCCGATGGGGCCGTGCTGCTCGATGCCGAGGGGGCGATCGTGCTGGTGAACCCCACCGCCCGGCGCCTGTTCCGCTGGGAGGGGCGCAACCTGGAGGGCAACGACCTGATCGAAGCCCTGCCGGAAGCCATGGCCCTGGAGCTGCAGGCCGCCCTGGAGAGCGTGATCAGCAACGAGCGCGATGCGGCCGATGTGCGCTTCAGCTTCGGCGAACCCGCCCGCACCCTGCGGATCGTGCTGCAGGCCGTGCGCGACGCCAGCGGCGAGAGCCTCAAGGGCATCGCCATGACCGTGCAGGATCTCACCCGCGAAGTGGAGCTCAACGCCGCCCAGAGCCGTTTCATCAGCAACGTCTCCCACGAGCTGCGCACGCCGCTGTTCAACATCAAGAGCTACGTGGAAACCCTGCACGACCTCGGCGATCAGCTGAGCGAGGAGGAGAAGAAGGAATTCCTGGGCATCGCCAACGCCGAAACCGACCGACTCACCCGGCTGGTGAACGATGTGCTCGACCTCTCCCGGCTGGAGTCGGACCGCCAGTGGACGCTCGAACCGCTGGAACTGGCCCCGGCGATCGAACAGACCCTGCGCACCTACCGCCTCAACGCGGAGGAGAAGGGGGTGAAGCTGGCCCTCGATCTCGACCGCCAGCTGCCGCGGGTGCTGGCCAACTGGGACCTGCTGCTGCAGGTGTTCGACAACCTGGTGGGCAACGCCCTCAAGTTCACCCCCGCAGGCGGCACCCTGCTGGTGCGGGCCTACCCCTGGCCCGACCAGTGCCCCCTGCTGCCGCCGCCGCAAGCCGATGCGGCGCACCCAAGCTGCTCGATCACCGCTCCCCTGCCGCGGCTGCGCATCGAGATCGCCGACACCGGCTGCGGCATCGACGCAGCGGACCAGGCGGGCATCTTCGAGCGCTTCTACCGGGTGGAGAACGCCGTGCACACCGAGGCCGGCACCGGCCTGGGCCTCTCGATCGTGCGCGGCATCCTCGACAAGCACGGCAGCAGCGTGCGGATGGTGAGCGAGCCGGGCGTGGGCACCACCTTCTGGTTCGACCTGCCGCTGGAACACTCCGACAGCGATGAACTGCGCGTGCTGGCCGAGCGGCAGAAGGCCAGCCGCGAACTGCTGGTGACCTGAGCGGGCGCTGCCCGGGGCTCAGTCGCCGTCCACGCCGCGCACGATGCGGGAGAGCTCGCTGCGCTCATCGGTGGTCACCCGATGGGGCACCCCGGAGATGATGCGCTCGAAATTGGAGAAGGAATCCTTGATCTCCGGCCCGTTGCCGGTGATCACGAATTCGCGGATGCCCTTGTCATGCCAGGAGCCGCGCATCTTGAACACATTCAGGGCGCGGGCCATCTCACCGCGGATCTCCACGTACTGCAACAGCAGGATCGTGTCGGTGATCGTGGAGATGTGGGAGTCGGTGATCGAGTGGCTGCCCATGAACTCCTCGGAGGTGTTCGTGAAAAAGCCGGCAATCTCCTCCTGCTTAGCATAGCCAGTGACGCCAATCACAAATTGACGGAAGGCATTGTGACTGACGCCACGGGCCAGAGCTGAGAGTGAATCAATCGCCATGCGCGATGGCTTGAACTGGCTGATCTCGGTTTTGATGATCTGCAGGTGATCTTCAAGGCCAGTGGATTCGGGATAGGCACAGATGATCTTGAGCAGACCATCTGATTCCATCTGTTCAAAGTCAATGCCCCAGCTGGTGGCGTTGCGCAGCAACTGCGAGCGCGACTCCTCATAGGCGAAGAGAATGGCCCGCTCTTTGTTGGCACAGGCATCCTCCAAGAACTTACTGACCAGCAAGGTTTTGCCCGTGCCGGTGGCACCTGTTGCCAGGATGATGGAATCCTTGAAGAAGCCTCCCCCGCACATTTCATCCAGGCGTGGCACACCGGAGCTGAGCCGCACATTGGAGGAGCGCTGGGTGAGGCGCATGGCCCCAAGAGGGAAGATGCTGATGCCATGGGCGCCCATCGTGAACGGGAATTCCCCCTTCATGTGGGTGGTGCCCCGCAGCTTGAGGATCTCGCAGGTGCGCCGGCGCCGCTCCCCTTCAAGCACGTTGCGCAGAATCACAACGTTGTCAGAAACAAATTCCTCAACGCCGTAGCGAGCGATTGGACCGTACTCATCAATGCGCTCAGTGGTCATCACCGTGGTGACCCCGATCTCCTTGAGCCGGGCAATCAAGCGGAAAATCTCGCGACGCACCACGGACACGGCGTCGTATTGCTGAAACACCGCCGTGATCGAATCGATCGCCACCCGCTTGGCCTTGTACTTACGAATGGCGTAGTTGATCCGCTCGATCAGACCGGAGAGATCAAAGTTACCGGCCACATCCTGCCCCTCAGGATCAGGGGAGGCATCCAGGATGAACAACTTGTCGTTGTCCACCATCGATTGCAAATCCCAACCAAAGCTGGCCGCGTTGCGGAGAATATCGAGCGGTGACTCCTCAAAGGTGACAAAGATCCCGGGCTCGTCGAAATGCTGAATTCCGTTGTAAAGGAAATGGAGGGAAAACACCGTCTTGCCGGTGCCTGAGGTCCCGCTGATCAAGGTGGAGCGGCCGATCGGCAAACCGCCCTGACACACGTCATCAAAGCCCTCGATTCCCGTGGGCAATTTCTGCACCTGGCTCAGGCGCATCTCCGGAGCTTGCTCTGGCATCGACGAATTGGTCATGTCGTCAGGCTATTCAGAAAAATCGCCAAGGACCTGAGCGTTGGAATCATCACTGAGTTCCTCGTAAAGCAGGTCAAGGCCAATCAGCACCCGCTCCCGGTCGGAGAGGTCGCCGATGATGCGGCGCACTGGCGGGGGCAGGATCTTGGCCAAGGTTGGCGTTGCAAGGATTTTGTCTTCCTCTGCCAGCTGGGGCTGCTTGAGAACGTCGATCACCTTGAGGGCGTACACCCCCAGGAACTCGGTCTCAAGGATGTTGCGCAGGGTCTTGAGAGCGCGCATGGAGTTGGGGGTGTTCCCCGCCACGTAGAGCTTGAGGATGTAGGTCTTTCTTGGGCTCATGACTGGGTCTCCTCCTGCCGCGACAGGGCTCCGGCTGTGGAGCCACGGGGGGCCGAGAAGCCCGCAACACTCTCAGGCGGCACTGAACGTCGATACATCTCACAAAGGTGAGCCATCACATCAAGCAGGGCAAGGCGGTAGTCCTGAAGAAAGTCGCTTTGGTGGCCCTCTAGCGCTAGCTGCTTCGACCAGCCATCGATCAAATTCATATGAATTTCCACAGCCTTGGTGATCGGCAGATCGCAGAAAAAGGCCGTGTTCACAAAACTCTCGATGGCCTGGTTAGCGGCCGGCGGGTCGCGGAAGTAACTCAACAGCACGTCGCGGTAGCTGCGCTCCAGGGAACCCAGCAGCTCCTGGCGCTCAGCTCCCGGCAGATTGCGCAAAAACAAACGCGGATCGCGCTTGTAAAACACCCCCAGGTAGCCAACGCGCTCCTCAAGCCGCTGAGGTAGCCGCCAATGCTCCTCATTGGAGCTGAATGCCGAATCACCAGTGTTGCTGTGGAGCACCCGGCGCTCCAGGAAGCGGGACACCGCTGCATCGAGGTTGTAAGGCAACTGCTCGAGCTGATCAGCCTGCAGATGCACCTCAGCCTCGTGATAGTTCACCTCGCCTGTGACGTTGCCGAGCACCACCGCCGGCAGCAGCATTCCCTGGGATCGCAGCTGCTCAAGGCCGCCTTGATCCAGTGCGCCCTGCTCGATCAACACCCCATCGAGGCCCTCCCAACGGGATTGCAGCTCATCAAACAGCTGCTCCTTCTCCAGCGGAATCACCTCGAGGCGGAAACGCCCGCATTCCTGCAACCACTGACGACTTGCCTTGAGCAAGAGCTCATTGCGCACAAGAGCCCCGATCACCAGCTCAGAGACCGCCATAGGGCAGAGGCAGCGGAGTGAATGCTTCCAGCTCAGTCTTGACGGAGGGAAAACAAATCGGGCAGGATCCTTGTTTGTCTTCCAATTAGCCGTGCGCCTGGCTTAAAGGCTTCCCCTGGAAACCTGCCTGGCCACATCGCGAGATGTCATGAGCGAATCCACCACCAACGCCAAGGCCAAGGAAGCGCCTGCAGCTGGCGATCACTACGCCATCGTTGAGGCCTCCGGAACCCAGTTCTGGCTGCAGCCCAACCGTTATTACGACTTCGACCGTCTCAACGCCGAAGTTGGTGATGCGATCACCATCAACGATGTCCTGCTGGTGAGCAGCAAAGGCGCCGCCACCCTTGGTCAGCCCTACGTCAAGGATGCTGCGGTCAACCTCAAGGTGCTGGCCCATCGCCGCGGTGCCAAGGTGATCGTGTACAAAATGCGCAAGAAGAAGAAGACCCGCCGCAAGAACGGTCACCGCCAGGAACTCACCCGCGTGATGGTCGAATCGATCACCGTGGGCGGTAAAGCCCTGAGCTGAAGCCTTCATCCCGGTTCCCGTTCCCCCTGCATTCCCTGATCCATGGCACACAAGAAAGGCACAGGCTCAACCCGTAACGGTCGCGATTCCAACGCCAAGCGCCTCGGCGTGAAGCGCTACGGCGGCGAAACCGTTACTGCCGGCTCGATCCTGATCCGCCAGCGCGGCACCTCGGTGCTCCCCGGCGTCAACGTTGGTCAGGGCAAGGACGACACCCTCTTCGCTCTGGTTGACGGCGTGGTGAGCTTTGACACCATCCGCCGCAACACCCATGAGCGCAAGCGCGTGCGTGTTACCCCTGTCTGATCGGCTCTCGCCGTAGCTGCAAACCAATCAACAGCAAACCCACCAGGGTGAACGCAATCAACAGGGCGTGCACCAGGGTGGGTTCTTTCATGAGCTCATGCAGCTCCAGCGGCAGGCTGGAGAGCAGGACCAGCAGCAGCAGCCACTCGCCCCAACGACGGCCTTGCAGGGTGCCCAGCGCTGCTGTGGTGATCAAGCTGCCGTAGAGGCCTGTGACCAGAGCTGTGAGCTGCAGACCCTGAACACCCTCCCGCAGACCGCGACTGACCAGATTGGCCAGCAATTGGTGGTCTGAGTCGGTGAGCTCCTGCAACAGCTGGGGCAACTGCTCGTACCGGCTGCTCCCCACCAGCGACAGCAACGACAGCGCCAGAAGCACCGCCGCCACCAGCAGCTTTTTGAACACCACCAGCTTGAGCAGCATCAGCGCAGCGTGTAGGTGCGAGCGGTGATCAGGTGGGGATGAAAACGCTCCAGATAGAGGTCCTGGAGTGTGCGAAAAAACTCCTCCACCATGGCTGGATCATCGAAGTGGAAGGGGTACTCATTGTTGAACCCCTTGAAGAAATACCAATTGAGCAGGGCAACCCCCGCGTTGCGCTCAAGCCGTTGGGCAAACAGGCGCAACTGCGCAGCGGGTTCAGCCAAATGCTCGAGCACATCGAGGCAGGTGAGGCTGTCAAAGCAGCTGGGCAGCTCAGGCGCCTCCAGATCCCGCAGGCAAGTGAGCTTGTGGGCCAGCCCAAGCTGCTGAGCCCGGTACGCCACAAAGTCCCGATTGCGGCCGTTGAGTTCCACCACCCACACGTGCTCCACCTGGGGCTGCATGGCAGCAGCCAAGGCATGGGAGCCGATGCCACCGCCGAAATCCAGGTGCTGACCATGGGCGATTTCCGCCTGCACCTTGATGGTGTCGGCGATGTAATCAGCGCTGCCCAGATGCCAGGCCGCCAGCTCATAGAGGTGGCCATCACCCACCTCGGATTCATAGAAGGCTTCGGCCTGCTCCGGCGCCAGGGCACCGGGATGGGCGGCTGCCAGGGCCTCGGTGCTGTGGGGCAACCGCCGGTCCAGGTCGCCAGCGCTCACGCCGAGAAAACCAGCCAGCTGCGCCCGCAGATCAAAGCCATCAGCAAGAAACGCCTCGATCGGATCCCGCACCGCCGCTGTCATCAACCGAATCCCTTGCAGACACTCAACTTAGGTGGATGGCAGCATTGGCCCCCATGACCCAGGCCACGTCTCTTCGCTCCGGTCCCTGCGGCTTTGTCGTCATCGACAAACCCAGCGGTTTCACCTCCCATGACTGTGTTGCCCGGGCCCGCCGCCTGCTGGGCACCCGTCGCATCGGCCATGGCGGCACGCTGGATCCAGCAGTGACGGGGGTTTTGCCCTTGGCCGTCGGGCCAGCCACCCGGCTGCTGCCCTATCTCGATGGCACCAAGGCCTACAGCGGCACCATTCAACTGGGGGTCCGCACCAGCAGCGACGACACCAGCGGCAGCGTGCTCAGCCAACACGCCTGGCCCCAGCTCAGCAGGACAGAACTCGAGCAAGCGCTCACGCCATTCCTGGGCCGCATCAGCCAGCGCCCCCCCCGCGTCAGCGCTGTGCATGTGGATGGAGAACGGGCCCATGTGCGCGCCCGCCGGGGTGAAGCCCTGGAGTTACCCCCGCGAACGGTTGAGATTCACAGCCTCACGCTCACCCACTGGGATCCAGGCAACGGCCAGCTGCAACTGGAGCTGCAGTGCTCAGCTGGCACCTATGTGCGCGCCTTGGCCAGGGACCTGGGCGACGCCCTCGGCTGCGGTGGAGCCCTGGCCAGCCTGCGGCGCAGCTTGGCTCTGGGGTTTCGCCTTGAGCACTGTCAGCCCCTGGAAGCCCTCAGCGCTGACACCGTGCTGATGGACCCCCTGCAGGTGCTTGGCCATCTGCCTCAACAACAGCTGGATCCTGAGCAGTGGCTGGCCTGGACCCGGGGGCAACGCTTGCCGCTGCAGCCACCCCTGGAGCCGGATCAACCCCTGGTGATGGTGCGCCCGGAGGGTGGGCTGGCCGGCATGGCCCGCAGCCGCAGCGATGGGCTGTTGCAACCCAAGCTGGTGCTCGATGCTGCCGGTTGAGGCACAACAGGCCTACGCACCTAGGCTGATGGATTGAGCGGCAACCCTCCAGCAGCTGATGGCCGGCCACAGCAAATGGGCTCAGATCAAGCGCACCAAAGCGGTGGTGGATGCCAAGCGCGGCGCGGTGTTCACCCGCCTGGGGCGCGAAATCAGCGTGGCTGCCCGTGCTGGTTCCGACCCAGCAGGCAATTTCCAGCTGCGCACCGCGATCACCAAAGCCAAAGCCGCCGGCGTGCCAGCGGCCAACATTGATCGGGCCATCGCCAAAGGTTCGGGAAGCGGAGCGGGTGCCCAGCATCTGGAGGAGATTCGCTACGAGGGCTATGGCCCTGGAGGCGTGGCCGTGCTGGTGGAAGCCCTCAGCGACAACCGCAACCGCACCGCCGCAGAGCTGCGGCTGGCCTTCAGCAAGAACGGCGGCAACCTGGGCGAAAGCGGATGCGTGGGCTATCTGTTCAGCCATCGCAGTGAAGTCACCCTGCGGAGCCCAGGGGCGCCCATCAACGAAGACTCCCTGCTGGAGAGCTTGCTGGAGCTGGAGGCCGAGGGTTACGAGCTGGTGGAGGGGGGAGCTGTGGTGCACGGCCCATTCACCGCCCTGGAATCCCTGCAAGACGGGCTGCGTCTGCAAGGCTGGAACGTCAGCGAGTGGGAGCACTGCTGGCATCCACTCACGAGTGTGGACATCAACGATGGCCCCACCGCAGCCCAATGCCTGAAGCTGCTGGAAGCACTAGAGAGCCTGGATGATGTGCGCAGCGTGAGCTGCAACCTGGGGGAGTACAGCGAAACCACCTGAAGGAAGGCACAGTCACCACCAGCCCAGCGCGAAACGCAACGTTATGAAGACGAATGTCGGAGCGTGACGTGTGATCGCTTCAAGCGATTTCTGAATGCGCCAGCACCTAGAAGGGAACAACAGACCTGTTGTAATTATTTTGATAGAGCAATTTAAAGACGCCTTATTCCTTGCCGCTTCGTTCTTACTGGGTCTGAGCCTTGTTGAGGCTTTCCTGCACTGGTTCAGCTGAGCACAACCCGCTCAAAACCCTGCCATAACCTGTGCCAAGCAATACAGCCACGACCTGAAGGCAGGTCATACCATCCGGCAGCTGAAATGCATTGGATAACCATGCCGACTACGAATCCGAAGCCGATCTGGCCACCCAAAATCGATGACAACGACACCACCTGGGATGAGTTGCTGGGACGGAAATAATTCCTGGCCGGCTCAGCCGCCGTACTGCCAACCCGTGGAGCTCAGCTCCAGTGCTGCACCATCGCGGTGCAATGTTGCGGTTTGCACCTGACCCACGAAGACGGTGTGATCCCCTGTGGCGACATGGCCCACCACGCGACACTCCACCGCGCCGAGAGCGTCGTTAAGAATTGGTAGCCCTAATTCACCGAGGCTGTAAGGAGCCGCCTCAAAGCGCCCGCCGACCCCTTGCTGGGGCTTGAAAAACACTGCGGCTAAATCTTTCTGATCTGCTGCCAGCACGTTGAGGGAAAACACACCGCTGCGCTGAATCATGCCGTTGCTGGTGCTGTCAGCCCGCACCGCCATCACCACCTGCGGGGGATCAAAGGAACTCTGGGTCACCCAGCTGGCTGTGAATCCATTGATTTGGTCGCCTTCGGCAACACCGCAAATGAATAGCCCGTGGGGGATTTTGCGCAGCAGAACCTTCTTGGCTTCAGCATCCAGGCCCATGAATTCACTCAAACGTTCCAATCCAATCTAGGGGTGCATCTCTGTGCATGAGAACAGCATCTGCTGACGGGCCATCCCCCTCAGGCATCCACTCGAATCCAGCCCTTATCCAGCCATTTGCGATTCACCAAATCAATCGCCCAAAAAGCGTAGAAAAACCAGACCAACCAGCCCAGTCCCACACTCCATAAAGGGATACCAATCACCAGGGTGAGGATCAAACTCAACAGAAAGTGACCCAGCATGCCGATACAAAGAAAAAAGATCGGCCCCAACAACATCACACCGATAAACACACCAACATTATTGACGTCTTTTGTGATTGCGCTGTTGGGCTTGGTGTAGATCGGCATCTCCTCTTTCCAACTCTGGCCCCATCAGTAGCAACACCTCCCATAGGGTGCCGCCATGCAGAACGACCACAGCCTCCTCGAACAACTGTCCCTCCGTCTGCGCGGCCCCCTCAGCGCCGTGGCCACGGAGGTTGCCCGTTGCCAAGCGTGGAGCCTCACCACCCCTGTGGCCGTGGTGGATGCCCGCCAGGAACCGGCCTCAGTGAGCAGTTGTGCCGTGGGAGGCATCACCACCGCCTTGCCTGCCAGCCAGGCCATCGACAACCCCCTGATCCGCCGGATGCTGATGGCCGCCCAGGCCCAGGATGCGCAACAGGTGCTCAGTGACCTGCTCAACGGCCCCGATGCGGAGGCGTTTGCTGAGGCCTATGAGGCCTACGTCAGCGAAAAGGAGCATCTCCCCGAAGCGGTTTGGGGACTGGATGACAGCGCGGCCTTTGTGGCCAAAGCCCGGGAAGCCTTCGGCGATGGGGAGCTTGCCATCGTGGCCTTGATGCCTGGCCATGAAGTGCTCACCTATTGCCTACCGCTGAGTTGGCTGCGGGCCTGAGGGCCATCAGCTGGTCAGCGCGATCACCCCGCCAGCACCTGACGGCAGAAGCCATCGGTTTGCTCCACCGCCGCAACCCAGTTCTGCGCCTCAGTGAACCCAGAGGCCTTGCGGGGTTTGAAACTGTGATCGCCATCGGGCAACCAGCCCAAGGCAATCCGCTCCGACAAGTTGTAGGACTCCACCTGGGCGCGGGTGCCAAACCCATCGCGCTCCCCCTGAAGGATCAACGCCGGTGTTTGCAGCTGCTCGAGGTGATCCGTGCGCAGCTGTTCAGGTTTGCCCAGGGGGTGAAAGGGATACCCCAGGCAAATCCCCCCTCGCACCCCATGGGAGGCAGCCAACTCATCGAGCAACAGGCTGGCCACCCGGCCCCCCATCGATTTACCGCCGATGAACAACGGGCCCCGCTGCGCCTCCAATGCCACCTGCTCGCGGAACACCTCCTGAAGCTTGGACATGCGATCCGGTGCCGCCTTGCGGCCGCTGAGGCGCTGACGAGCCATGTACGCGAACTCAAAGCGCACCACCCGCCATCCCCGCTCAGCCAAGCCCACAGCCATGGCTTCCATGAAGGGACTATCCATCGGCGCCCCAGCCCCATGGGCCAGCAACACCGTGGCGGCTGCATCCGCCGATCCGTTCTCCAACCGCGGTGTCTGGTCGGCCAATCACGCCCCCTTGGCTGGCGCCATCTCAGCATGGGAGTGGTCATCAGAGGGGCCTAACCTCACCGCCAGCGACTTCCCCTGCCGTGCGCGCCATTCCCCTCAAACTGGCCCCCGGCAGTGATCTGCGGCTGAGCCTGCAGGCCCTCGCCCAGGCCCAGAACGCCTCGGGCTTTGTGCTGGGCGTAGTGGGCAACCTCTCCCGCGCCTGCTTCCAATGCCCAGGCCCCCAGGGCCCAACGGTGATGGAGGGTGATTTGGAAATCATCACGCTCAACGGCACCGTGAGTCCCGAGGCCGTACACCTGCACCTGAGCCTCTCCGATGGGGCCTGTCAGGTGTGGGGCGGCCATCTGGAGGAGGGCACCGTGGTGCTCAAGGGCGCTGATGTGCTGGTGGGTGTATTGAACGCCGCCCCAGAGGCAGCCAGCGCTCCATCAGCAGCCGCGGCCAGGGCCACCGGCCCCAGCGCTGAGCCCACCCCCCGGGTTGAACTCGCCGTACTGCCCAACTGCCCCTGGTCACGCCGGGCGGAGCGCCTGCTGCGCACCCTGCAGATTCCCCACTCCGTTACCACCATCGAGGGGGATGCCGCGGCCGAGCAGAGCATTCAGCGCAGCGGCATGACCACCTTCCCCCAGGTGTTCATCGATGACACCTGCATCGGCGGTTACGACGCCCTGAGCGAATGGCACAGCAGCGGACGGCTGGCAGCCCTGCGCTGAATCACTCCGGCGCGCCGAAACCACCCCCCCCGGGGGTAAGCAGCTCCAGCTGATCACCGGGGTGCAGCTCCAGCGACGTGCAGGCTGGCAACTCCTCCCAGGACTCCCCAACGCGTTTGAGGCGGTTGCAGCCGCACTGGCCCGCGGAACCACCCGCCGCCCCAAAGGGAGGCACCCGGCGGGAACTGCTCAACAGCGACGCGGTCATGGGGGCCAGAAATCGCAGGCGCCGCTCCAGGCCATTGCCACCCCTCCAGCGGCCGGCGCCACCGCTGCCGCGCCTCAGGGCGAAGCGCTCCAAGCGCACGGGAAACCGCTGCTCCAGGATTTCCGGATCGGTCAGCCTGGAGTTGGTCATGTGGCTCTGCACCCCATCGGCGCCGGCAAATCCATTGCCGGCGCCTGTCCCCCCAGCCACCGTTTCGTAGTACTGGCGCTGGGCATCACCAAAGATCAGGTTGTTCATGGTGCCCTGGGCTGCAGCCATCACCCCCATGGCTCCATACAGCAGGTTGCACAGGGCCTGGGAGGTTTCCACATTGCCCGCCACCACCGCCGCTGGAGGGGATGGATTGAGCAGGGATCCGGGTGGCACCACCAGCTCCAACGGTTCAAAGCAACCGGCATTGAGCGGAATCGGCTCGTTCACCAACGTGCGGAAGACGTAGAGCACCGCCGCCTTGGTCACCGCCAACGGCGCATTGAAGTTGTGCTCTCCCTGGGGCGAACTGGCGCTGAAATCCAAGCGGGCGCAACCGCGCTGCTGATCCACCGTGAGGGTTAAGGCCAGGTGGGCCCCGTGATCCAGCTCCACGGTGAAGGAACGATCCTGCAGACCACGCACCACCTGGCGCACCGCCTCGGCCGCATTGCGCTGCACCTGGGCCATGTAGTGCTCCACAGAGGCCACACCCTGCTGCTGAATCAGCGCTTCAAGCTGCTCCACACCCAGCTGATTGGCGGCCACTTGGGCCTGCAAATCAGCCAGCAGCAGCTCCGGAGCCCGGGGCGGGGTGGATTCCTGGGCCAACCGCCGCTGCCAGGCCTCCAGCTGCAGCTCCCCCTGGCGCACCAGCAACCACTGGTGCAGACAGAGCCCCTCATCCGCCAGCGTGGTGCTGAAGGGGGGCATCGAGCCGGGGGTGAGGCCGCCCACATCCACGTGATGACCGCGGCAGGCCACAAAGGCCACCGGTTGGGGCTGGCCGGCAAACACCGGCGTGATCGCTGTGATGTCGGGGAGGTGGGTGCCCCCATGGAAAGGATCGTTGCTCAGCAGGGTGTCACCCGGTTGCAACGCCCCCCGACGGCCGGAGCGCAGCTCCGCCAGCAGATCCACCACCACCTCCCCCATGGAGCCGAGATGCACCGGAATGTGGGGGGCATTGGCCACCAAAGCGCCACGGTGATCAAACAGTGCACAGGAAAAATCCAAGCGCTCGCGGATGTTCACTGAACGACTGGTGAGCCGCAGGCGCTCGCCCATCCGCTCGGCAATGGCCATGAAGCGGTGATGGAACAAGCCCAGCTCCACAGGATCCACCTCCGCCGCGGCCAGGGGAGTCGCCTCAGCAGGCGCCACCCCAGCACCACGCTCCAGCACCAAATTGCCAAGGCCATCGCCAACGGCACTCCAGCCCGGTTCCAGCACCGTGCAGCCGGTGGCTTCAGGAATCAAGGCAGGCCCCTGCAGGCGCTCCCCCGCTCGCAGCTGCTCACGCCGCAGCAGCGGCACCTGACGCCAGCCCCCGTGCTGACCACAAAACATCCGAACCTGCTCAGCAGCAGCGCCACCAGCAGCGCTGCCGCTTTGTTGCGGCAACGACTGCTGCTGCGGCTCCGGTTGGGGCCATTCCAGCTCCATGCGCTCCACCACCAACTGGGTTCCAGGCGGTGGCCTGTAGCCAAAGCGCCGCTGATGGGCAGCCGCGAAGGCCTGGATGAGCCCAGCCACATCGCTCTGGCGAGCCCAGGGCAGCAGCAGCCCCTGCTCGCTGGCTTCATCCCGCAGTTCCAGACGCCGTTGCACTGCTGTGGCCTCGGGCTGCTGTTGCACCTCAGCGTCCAGCTGCTGCAACAGCTCAGCGGTGAGGGGGGCACGCAGTGAACGCTGCTGCCAGCGACGGGGCTGGGCCTGACCAATGCCCCAGGCCGACAGAACCCCGGCCAAGGGATGCAACAGCACCTGATTGAGGCCCAGGGCCGCCGCCAGGCGACAGGCCAGTTGCCCGCCCGCTCCGCCATAGGCGATCAACACACCGCCGCGAATGTCATGGCCGCGCATGAGCGACACCTGCTCAATCGCAGCCGCCATGGTTTCCACCGCCAGATCCAGAGCCCCTTCCGCCAGCGCTTCGGCGGAACAGGCCAAGGGCTCAGCCAGCGCGGCAAAACGCCGTTGCACGATCTCAGCATCGGGGGGCTGATTCGCTCCAGGGCCGAACACAGCCGGGAAGCTGCCCACCTGCAACCGCCCCAGCAACACATGGGCATCGGTGAGGGTGAGCGGCCCACCGCGGCGATAACAGGCCGGACCCGGATCAGCCCCAGCCGAACGGGGGCCCACCTGCAGCCGCCCTCCCGCCGCGCTCAGGATCGACCCACCCCCAGCGGCCACGGTGTGAATCGGCAACCGCGGCGCCAGCAGCGTCAGCCCCGCCAACTCGGTCTGGGGGCTGCGCTCCCAGTCCTGGGGTGCCTGGCCAGCAGGCACGCAGAACACGTCGGTGGAGGTGCCCCCCATGTCGAAGCCCACAAGGGCCTGCTGCTGGAACCCCGCCTGGCGCGCCGCAGCCACAGCCCCAACCATGCCGCCGGCGGGGCCCGACAGGATCGTGTCCTTGGCCAACAGCTCCGAGGTGGCCAGCAAAGCGCCGCTGGAGCCCATCACCTGGAGCTGCACCTGCTCGCCCAAGGCCACGCGCACCTGATCGAGGTAGCCGAACAGCACCCGAGCCACCGCCGCCTCCACCAGGGTGGTTTGGCCGCGGGGCACCAGGCGCGGCAGGGGGCACACCTGGTGGGAACACACCACGGTGTGAAACCCGCACTGGGCCACGAACTCCTGCAATGCCAACTCATGGCTGGGGTTGCGGTAGGCATGCATCAACGCGATGGCGCAGCTGCCCAGGCCGCTGGCACGACGCTGTTCAAGGCTCTGCCGCAAGGCGCCATCGAGCCGCAAGGGCTGCAATTCAGCACCACCGGCATCCAGGCGCCCCTCCACCTCCAGCACCTCAGCGGCCAGCCATGGGCGTTGCTGGGGCTGCAGGGCAAACAGATCCGGGCGGTGCTGATCGCCAATCCGCAGCAGATCCCCCAGGCCCTGGTTGGTGATCAGCAGCACGGGATCACCCGCCTCTTCCAGCAGCGCGTTAGTGGCCACCGTGGTGCCCAGGCGCAGCCCGGCGATGCTGCCGCTGGGAATGGCTTGCTGCGCTGGCAGCTGCAACAGGGCGCGAATGGCCTGAACCGCCGGGTCCCCCGGCAGCTCGGGCTGCACGGAAAGCACCTTGCGCACATGCAGCTGACCACCGGGATCGCGCCCCACCAGATCGGTGAAGGTGCCCCCGCGATCCACCCAGAACTGCCAGCCCATCACGCCAGAGCTGCCGCATCAGCCCAGATCCACACCCGCGGATGCTGGCGCAGCCAACTGGCCGGCAGGTTGGGATCGGGGCTGCTCCCGAGCAGCAACTTCAGGATCCCCGCCTTGGCGGCACCGGTGACCACCAGATGGATCTCCTCGGCCGCCAGGATCTCCTGCAACCCCAGGGTGATGGCCCTGGCGGGAACCCGCTCGGCCACCCCACCGAAGAGCTGGGCGTTCTGCTGCCGCGTAGCTACCGACAGCTCAACCACCCGGCAGGCCGCATCGGCACCACACGGGGGCTCGTTAAAGCCCACATGGCCGTTGCTGCCAAGCCCCAGCAACTGCAGCCCCACACCACCAGCTGCGGCCAGGGAGTCGCCATAGGCCTGCGCCGCCGCTGCTGGATCAGGGGCGGCGCCATCGGGCAGCCGCAGCTGGGCATCTCTCAGACCGAGGGGGTCCGCGAGCCATTGGCGCATGTAGTGGCGATAGCCAGCTGGATCAGCCCAGGGCAGTCCCACGTATTCATCGAGGTTGAAGCTCAACCAGCTGCGTTGCAACGCTGCCAGCTGCTGGGGTGGCCAAGCCTTCAGGCGGGTCACCAAGGCCTGATACAGAGGCTCCATCGTGCGCCCCGTGGCCAACCCCAGCGGACGCGGTTGCTGCTGCTTCAGCCGCTGGAGCAAGCGCTGTTCCAGCGCGTCAGCGCAGGCCTGGAGCAGGTCCTGGGGCGCGGGCCGCTGAACGAAGTGATGGGGGAACACCGGCACGGCAGCTGGGGCAGCCTGTCCAACCTGGCATCAGAGGGGGGGCGGTGGCAGCGGCCAGCCGCTGAGGGGCCGATAGGCGCTCAAGGTGGCACCGCGGTAGTAGTGCGCCAGGATCGCGCCATAGCTGCTGCCCCTGCGGCTGAGCCCATAGGCACCCCATTGGCTCAGCCCCACCCCGTGGCCGAAGCCGCGACCAACAGCGATCAGTTGGGGCCTGAGGCCAAGCCAGTTCTGCAACCTGGCGAATGGCCCCGCCCCGGGCTTGGGGGGCTCAAAGCGCACAAAGCTGCTGCGCAGACCCAAGCGCCGGCGCAGCTCAGCCGCCGGTAACTCAACGCTGCCCTCGGGCCCGTGCACCAGCACCCGCCGCAGGCGTCCGGTGCTGGTGCGCTGCAACGGCTCAATTCGCTTCACCCCACCGATGGCCGCAAACGAGCGCTGCAGCAACGCTTGCGACAGGGGCTGGCGCCAGCGGAACACCGGGCTGTGCTGATCAAAATCAGGCACGCTCTTGAGATAGGGCAACTGCTGCAGCCACACCTCACCGCTGTTCTCGGTGAGTCCACCGCTGCTGCTGTGGAACACCGCATCAATCAGTTGCTGACCATGGGTGAGCACCTGGCCGCGGGTGCTGGCCACGGCCGCGCGGGTGCTGGCGGTTTCTGATTCCAACCCCAGGTACACCTGGCTGCTCACGGTGGCCTTGAGGTCGTAAGAGCGCTGTGGCCGCAGCTGGCGCATGGCATAGGTACGTGCAGCCACCGCTTGCACCCGCAGGGCTTCGGCTGGCCAGCGATGGGGCATCTCCGCTCCAACCACGCTGGCCAGATAGCTCTCAAGGGGGAGCTGGTTGATGGCCTGCAGACGGCCGTTGTGCAGCTGAAGCTTCAGTGCCCCGCGATACCGGCGTTGCAGCAACCAGAAGCTGCCACCGCGCTGGTGCGGCCGCACCCAAAGGCTGGTGTGGGGGGTGCCCAACCCCTCAATGCCCTGCGCTGCAGCCCGCAGGGTGAGGCCCCGGGCAAACACCCCCAGGGAGCGGCCAGCGGCATCGAGCACCTGCAGGCGCTCATCCCGGGGAGGCACCACCCGCAACACCATCTCCTCCTTCAGCAACACCCTCACCTCGGGGGCGGCGATCGCTTGCACAGCTGCTGCAGCAAGAAACACGGGACAAACCTGGTGCTCTGACGTGGCACCATCAAAGCTGGGGCCACCAGCGCGCGCACTTGCAGGTCACGTTTCTCGGTACCAGTTCCGGCGTCCCGAGCCGCAGTCGCAATGTGTCGTCCGTGGCACTGCGCTTGCCCCAGCGAGCCGATCTTTGGCTGTTCGACTGCGGGGAGGCCACGCAGCATCAGTTTCTGCGCAGCGAGCTGCGGGTGTCGCAGCTGCGACGCATCTTCATCACCCACATGCATGGCGACCATGTGTTCGGGCTGCCAGGGCTCCTGGCCAGCCTTGGCATGGCCGGCACCTGCACAGGTGTTGACCTCTACGGCCCCGCCCCCCTGGAACCCTTCATCACGGGGGCGCTGCAACACTCAGCCACCCGCATTGGTTACCCGCTGCGCTTCCACCCGGTGGAACGCGCCGCTGCTGACGGCACGCCACTGCTGATGGATGGGGAACTCAGCGTGACCTGCACGCCGCTCAAACACCGCGTTCCCGCCTACGGCTACCGCGTTCAGCAGAGCGAGCGCCCAGGCCGCTTTGACATCGCCAAAGCCAAAGCCATGGGCCTGCCTCCAGGACCTGAGTTCGGCCGTCTCAAGGCTGGTGAAACGGTGACCTTCGCCGATGGCCGCAAGGTGGATGGCCGCGAGCTGTGCGGCGCCAGTCAGCCCGGTCTGAGCCTGGTGTATTGCACCGACACCGTCTTCAGCGAAAACGCCGTGAAACTCTCACGCGGAGCGGATCTGCTGATCCACGAGGCCACCTTTTCTCACCGCGATGCGGACATGGCCTACCAGAAACAGCACTCCACCAGCACGATGGCGGCCCAGACCGCAGCGGAAGCTGGGGTCAAGCAACTGGCCATCACCCATCTCAGCCCCCGCTATGTCCCTGGGGCTGCAGAGAGTCCTGATGATCTGCTGCAGGAAGCGCGCTCGATCTTCCGCAACACCGTGTTGGCAAAAGACTTTCTCAGCCTGGAGGTGGGCGCTCAGGCCTGCAACAGTCTGTGAGTGGGGCCGCCCTTGCACCCCAGAAGGGCGGTTTTGCGTGATACAAGAGCTGTCAGGAGTCCGTCCACTTGCCCACAACCTTCATGTCCACCGTTCTCCAGGGTCTGAGGCGTCTTGGCGCGCTGCTGCTACTTCCCATTGCCCTGCTCCTGTTTGCCCCCTCTGCTGAGGCGCTGCAATGGGATGCCGAGAGCCTCACCGTGACCGCCGATCCCAGCGGTTCCCTGGTGACGTTTACGGAAGCTGAAATCAAGTCAGGACGCAAAACCTTCAACAACAGCTGTGGTGAGTGCCACGCCGGCGGCATCACCAAGACCAACCACAACGTGGGCCTCGATCCTGAGACCCTGGCACTGGCCACCCCGGCTCGCGACAACGTGGAAGCTCTGGTGGATTACATGAAGGACCCCACCTCCTATGACGGTGAGGTCTCGATTGCTGATTTCCACCCCAGCATGCGCAGCGCGGATGTGTTCGTGAAAATGCGCGACCTCAATGATGAGGACCTGCGCCGCATGGCCGGTTACATCCTCACCTCCCCCAAGGTTCAGGGCACTGCCTGGGGCGGCGGCAAGATCTACTTCTGATCCAGCGGTTCCACCTCAGTGACCCCTCACTGAGCTTGAGCCCCCGCCCAGCGGGGGTTTTTTTATGGCTCAGGCGTCCTGGGACACCGGCTGGGGCGGCAGGGTCATGGGATCGGGGCGGCGGCTGTACCACCACTCCTGCAGCTCAGGTGTCAGCCGCTCGGCAAACAGGGTGAGCACAGTGACGGTGGGACGGAGGCCGGGCTGCAGCAGCTCAACGGCATAGGAGGGGCAGCGACGGGCCGCCAGATCGGGCACCAGGCGTTTCCCCACACGACGCCAGCTGGGCTCCTTGCTGCGCCACTGCAGGCGGCAGCAGGGCCATGGCAGCTCCTCACGGTCAAACAGGCGGCAGCAGGGGCCCAGCACGCGAAAGCTGTACATCCCGCCAGGGCTGGGCTGTTCACTGCCAGAGGGCAGCAGCTGATCGTGGCTCAAGGGGGTTGGCACTGCCATAAAACGGATACAAAAAAGCCACCCCCGCAGGGGTGGCCCGAATCAGAAACGCTGAAATCTGAACGCAGACGCGATCAGTACAGCTCCTCTTCGGCGTGGGTCTTGATGGTGCAGTCGCTGGTGGGATAGGCAACGCAGGTCAGCACGAAACCAGCTTCGATCTGGTCGTCGTCCAGGAAGCTCTGGTCGCTCTGGTCAACGGTGCCAGCGGTGATCTTGCCGGCGCAGGTGGAGCAGGCGCCTGCACGGCAGGAATAAGGCAGATCGATGCCCTGCTCCTCAGCAGCGTCGAGGATGTACTGATCGTCGGGAACTTCGATGGTCTTGTTCAGGCCCTCGCTTTCGCTGACGAGGGTGACCTTGTAGGACGCCATGGCTGAATTCGTTGCTCAGGTCGGCGGCAAGCCGGGCCTGTTTGGGCTGGTTAGTTGTACACCTGACTAGGGCACAGCTGGCAGTAGCGGCAGTAACCCCAAATCGTTGGACTTGCACCCATAAGCAAGAGTTATGCAACATCCCGCCCTTGGCGGCGGATTGTCAGCAAGCCCCAACGCCCCTGCTCAGCGGAGAGTTCCGCATCCCAGCCGTGGTTTTGCAGATGGCGCTGCAGCGGCGGCGCCTGATCCACCAGCAAGCCACTCAGCAAGCCCACGCCATCGGGTCCCAGCAGCCCCGCAAAGGCTGGAGTGAGCTCGGTGAGCACAGGGGCCAGGATGTTGCACACCAACAGGTCAACACGGCGTCCCTGCAACAGGCTCTCCAGCGCCTCCGCCGAACCAAGCGTCACAGCGAGCTGATCCTTAACGCCATTGAGTTGGGCGTTTTCCGCCGTCGCCCGCACCGCCAGGGTGTCGGTGTCGCTGGCAACCACCTGGGCAGCACCCAACGCCAGGGCGGCGATGCCGAGGATGCCGCTGCCGCAGCCCAGATCACCCACCAGTGCCCCCTGCAGAGATGTGCCCTCCAGCGCCTCAAGGCAGAGGCGCGTGGTGGGGTGACTGCCGGTGCCAAAGGCACTGCCAGGGTCAATGAGCAAGGCCTGGCGCTGGACATGCTCAGCAGGGTGGTCCAGCCATGCGGGCAGGATCAGCAATCCAGAACCCACAGGGTCGGGCTGCCAGTGCTGCTTCCAGCTCAGTGACCAATCCTCCTCGGGCAGTAAGCGCCAGCGCAGCGGCGGCAGGCTGAGCCCAAACGGCTCGGCCATCGCCGCTAGGGCCGCTTGCAGTTGCTGGCGCTCAAGCTCCGGCCAATCCGCTTCCGGCAACCAGGCCACCAGGGTGCGCACCTGCGGCTGGTCCGGCTTGAAGCCCACAGCCACCCGCTGAATACCAAGGGTCTCGAGTCGCCACAACAACGATTCCTCCAACTCCCCTGGTGGCTCGAATTCAAGGCACCACCAGGAGGGTTGAGGAAGGGTCGTCATTGAGGAAGCTCAGAGGGTGACGGGGTGCGCCTCCTGAATGCCGGTGATTCCCTGAATGCTGTTCAGGGTGCTGGACGGGATGGGGTCATCAAGACTGAGAACCATCACGGCATCCCCGCGCACGATGCGGCGGCCCACCTGCATGGAAGCGATGTTCACATTGTGCTCACCGAGCAGGGAACCGAGATTGCCAATGATCCCTGGCATATCGCGGTGGCGCGTGAACAGCATGTGCTGGCTTGGAGGCACGTTGATGGGGAATTCATCAATGGTGGTGATGCGCAGCTCACCCTCAGCGAACACCGCACCGGTGGCGGTGTGGCTGCCGTTGGCGTTGCGGCAGGTCAGGCGCAGTGAGCCGCCTGCAAAATCGCGGCTGGCATCGTCCTTCACCTCCAGCACGTGAATGCCACGGCCCTTGGCCTCCAGCGAGGCGTTCACGTAATTGATCCGATCGCCCAGGGCGATGCTCAGCATGCCCTTGAGGGCTGCAACCACCAGTGGCTGGCTGGGGTGGTTAGCAAATTCCCCCTGAAGCAGCACTTCCAGCTCCTGAACCGAGCCCCCGGAGAGCTGGCTCACGAGACGGCCGAGGGTTTCAGCCAATTGCAGATGGGGCTTAAGCCGCTCCATCACATCGGGCGTGAGGCCGGGAATGTTCACCGCACTTCGAGCTGGCAGCCCCAGCAGCACATCGCGGATCTGCTCAGCCACATCGATCGCCACGTTGGCCTGCGCCTCCTCGGTGGAAGCCCCGAGGTGGGGGGTGAGGATCAGGCGCTCCTTCACGCTGCGCAGGGGTGAGTCAGCCTCCAGTGGCTCATTGGCGTACACATCAAGGGCAGCCCCAGCGATCACACCGTTGGTGAGCGCCTCGGCCAGATCCGCCTCGTGGATGATGCCGCCGCGGGCGCAGTTCACCAGGCGTGCTGTGGGCTTCATGCTCGCCAGCAGCTTGGCGTTCACCAAGTTCTCCGTGTCTGGCGTGCGGGGAAGGTGCAGGGTGATGTAGTCAGCCTCCTGGAAGAGGGCCTCCAGGGTGCAGAGGCGCACCCGCAGTTGCTGGGCCCGCTCAGCGGAAATGAATGGGTCGTAGGCGATCAGCTCCATGCCCATGGCCTGAGCCACCCGGGCCACGTGGGAGCCGATCTTGCCCAGACCAACCACGCCCAGGCATTTTTTATAGAGCTCATTGCCCACATAGGCCTTGCGATCCCAACCACCTCCAGTGGTGCTGGTGTGAGCCGCTGGAATATGGCGCGAGAGCGACAGCATCATCGCCAGGGCATGCTCAGCCGCGGCGATGGTGTTGCCCTCAGGCGAATTCACCACAATCACGCCCTGCTTGGTGGCAGCAGGAACATCAACGTTGTCGACGCCAACCCCAGCGCGACCGATGATCTTCAGGCGCGTGGCCGCCTCAATCACCTCTGCGGTCACCTGGGTGCCCGAGCGGATCATCAAGCCGTCGTAGTCGCCGATGCTGGCGACCAACTCCTCCGGCGAAAGTCCGGTGCGTACATCCACCGTCGCCACCTGGGACAGGATGTCAATCCCCAGCTGATCAATGGGGTCCGACACCAGTACTTTCGTCATCGTCCGCAGGCATGCGGCTGTGCAGTGTAGTGACCGCTCCCGGA
>JAYKHZ010000149.1:0-3460 GCA_035286165.1 Synechococcus sp. | reverse complement strand
CTGGTGATCGGCATGCTGGTCACGGCACTGGCCCTGGGCCACAGCGGTTTCAGCAGCCCCGGCTAGGTTTTCTCAGCTGTCCAGGAAATCTGTCTTGCCCGTCTCGCCTGAGCTGAGCGATCCCACCCAAGCCAAGGCCAATGGCCAACCCAAGGGCCGGGTGAATCGCCGCAAGCGCAAGTTGATCGTGGCGGGCATCGTGGCAGCCGCGGCCGGCACCACTGCCGCGTTCGGCAGTTCAGCGGTGCTGCAGCAGTTCGACAAATTGTTGCCCGATGCCAGCGGCATCAGTTCCTTCAGCAGACCAGGCACCGTCACGATTCTTTCGGCCGATGGGGCTGTGCTGCAGAAGCTCGGTCCCGCCTCACGGGAGAAGATCGCCACCGGCCAGATGCCCCTGCTGGTGAAGCAGGCCTTCATTGCGGCAGAGGATCGGCGCTTTTATCAGCACAACGGTGTGGATGTGATCGGCATTGGCCGGGCCGCCATCACCAACCTCTCCAGCCGTTCGGTGCAGCAGGGGGCGAGCACCATCACCCAACAGCTGGCGCGGGTGGTGTTTCTCACCCAGGACCGCACCCTGCTACGCAAAGCCAAGGAAGCCGCTCTGGCCCTCAAGCTCGAACGCCAGCTGAGCAAGGAGCAGATCCTCAACCAGTACCTCAACAATGTGTACCTGGGCTCCAGCGCCTATGGCGTGGCGGATGCCGCCTGGGTGTATTTCTCCAAAACCGTTGATCAGCTCAACCTTCCGGAAGCCGCGCTGATCGCTGGCTTACCGCCGGCCCCATCGGCCTATTCCCCACTGGTGAATCCCGATCTGGCCTTGAAGCAGCGCACCAGTGTGCTGCGCAAGATGCAGGAGGATGGATTCATCACTGCTGCAGAAGAACAGCAGGCCAATGCAACGCCGCTGCAGTTGAAACCGGCTCTGCCGAAGTACTGGAACAGCACGGCGCCTTACTTCACCAGCTGGGTGGCCCAGGAGCTGCCCCGCATCCTCACCCCCGAGCAGCTGGAGGTGGGGGGGCTGACCATCCGCAGCAGTCTCAACAACAACTGGCAAACGATCGCCAAGAAGGTGATCAAGGCCAACACTTTCGGCGACCAGCAGGGGGCCCTGGTGTCGATCGAACCGGGCACCGGCCTGGTGCGGGCCATGATCGGTGGCCAGGATTTCAACAAGAGCCAGTTCAACCGCGCCACCCAGGCGCTGCGCTCTCCGGGCTCCACCTTCAAGCTGTTCGATTACACCGCAGCCGTTGCCGCCGGGGTGAAACCGGAGGACAAGTTCAACGACCAGCCGCTGTGCTGGAGCGGTTACTGCCCGCGCAACTTCGGCAACAAGTACTTCGGCCCCGTGACCCTGGCCGATGCCCTCAAGAACTCACTCAACACCGTGGCGGTGCAGCTGCTCGACAAGGTGGGATTCGATGCTGTGATCAACACAGCCCGCTCCCTTGGCATCACCCGGCCGCTGGGGCGCTACTACCCCCTGGCGATCGGCGCGTACGAGCAAACCGTGCTCGACATGACCGCCGCCTATGCAGCGATCAACAACCGCGGCGTGTACATACCGCCCACCCCATTCATGACCATCAGCGGCGCCGATGGCAGCGTGCTCTGGAGCCGCACCAAGCAGGGGGACCGCGGCCGCCGTGCCGTTGACAGCGACACCGCTGACGCCATGCTCTGGATGCTGCAGCGGGTGGTGAGCGGCGGCACCGGGATCGCCGCAAAACTGGACGATCGGCCTGTTGCTGGCAAAACCGGCACCTCGGAAGGGGCCCGTGACCTGTGGTTCATCGGCTCTATTCCCCAGCTGACCACGGCGGTTTGGCTGGGTTACGACGACAACCGCGAGCAGAAAGGATCCAGCGGTGATGCCGCCTGGGCCTGGAAGCAATACATGACACCGATTGCGAAAGACATGCCGGTGCAGCAGTTCCCGCCCAAACCCAAGCTGAACCGCACCTTCAAGGCACCCGCCGGAGCCCTGCTGCCGCCCGATGGCCAGAAGGAGAAAAAGAAAGCCGAACCGCCCGCCCTGCCTCCGCTGGGAGGTGTGGCCGTGCCCGCCCCTGCGCCGCGCGTGGTGCGCCCGGCACCCCGACCCACAACACCGCAGGTGATTGAGCTGGAACCAGGACTTGAGATCATCGAACCCACGGTGAATCCCTTCGAGTAATCGGCTCAATGAGCGGCGATCTTTCAGCGCTGAACTGGTTGGCCCTGCTGCACCCAGTGCTGGCCATCCTGTTCATCTATCCAGTGGCGGGTGCAGCGATCCGGCTGGGGATCCTGGCCCGGGAAAAACGCACGGGATACAACCCGGCCCTGCCCGCCACGGTGCCCACCGAGCACTGGCAGCACGGCCGCTGGCTGGTGAGCGCCATGGTGGTGGTGATCCTGCTGGCCTACCTGGTGAGCTTCCTGGCCGATCCCACGGGGATCAGCTGGAACCAGGGGCTGCTGCTGGTGCTGGCGGGAGGCGGCTGCTTCATTGCGCTGTTGGCCCTCTGGATGGTGCAACGCCCCGCCCTGCGGGCCAGCTTCACGGCCCTCTGCCTTGGCGGCCTGCTGGGGCTCGGCAGCCAGCCCCAGATCCAACGGCTGGCGAATCATCCCTTGCAGCTGGATTTCTGGCGCTCGCACTACTGGGCCGGCGTGCTGCTCACGGCCCTGCTGCTGTTTTCACTGGCGATCCGGCCGTTGATTCCCGAGGTGAGCCGGCTGCGCCGCCTGCATGTGAGCGCCATGCTGCTGGGCTGCGTGCTGTTTGCCGTGGTGGCCATCACCGGCTGCCGCGATCTGCTGCTAACGCTGGCTGCCGGCTAAACGGGCACCAGCACCGCCGCAAAGAATCCATCGCCGGGCTGCTCCGGGCTGGGCCAGAGCTCCAGCATCTCGCTGTGCAGCCGCCAGCTGCTGTGCCTGGTAAGAAAGGCATCCACCAGCTGGCGATTTTCAGCGGGGTGCACGGTGCAGGTGGCGTACACCAGGCGTCCACCGGGGCGCACCAGGCGCGCCCCCTGCTCCAGCAACTGGTTTTGCAGCGCGCTGAGCTCCCCAATCGCCGCGGGCTTCAGGCTCCAGCGGGCATCCACATGGCGGGCCAGGGTGCCGAGCCCCGAGCAGGGCACATCCAGCAGCACCCGATCAAACCCCTCAGGCTCAAACGCCTCCAGGGCAGTGGCATCAGCGGCTTCGGTGCGGATGCAGCGCAAACCAAGGCGCTCGGCATTGGCCTGCACCTGCTCCAGGCGGGCTGGGGCACGATCGAGCGCCAGCACCTCCCCCTGATCAGCCATCAATTCCGCCAGGTGGGTGGCCTTGCCGCCCGGCGCGGCACAGGCATCCAACACCCGCTGGCCGGGCTGGGGGTCGAGCAGCGGCGCAATCCGCTGGGCGGCGCGATCCTGCACGCACCAATGGCCTTCAGCAAAGCCGGGCAGCTGGG
>JAYKHZ010000148.1:0-3903 GCA_035286165.1 Synechococcus sp. | reverse complement strand
ATCAACAACACGCCTACATTCAACTGGCTTCGAAGATGAGCGTGACCAGCACCGCAACCACGCGTCGCACGATCCAACTGCCGATCGACGATGGGGTCGTTGGTCTCCGCGGTCTGAGCCCCCAACGCCACCGCTTTGAACTGGAGTACGCCCTGGAGCGAGGCAGCACGGCCAACAGTGTGTTGTTCGAGGCCGGTGATGGTGCCCCTGCCGTGCTGGTCCACCCTCCGGGCGTGGCCTACAGCGAAGTCTTTCTTCCGGTGCTTGCCGACGCCCTGCCCAGCAGCGATGCGCCTCTTCTGGTGGTCGTGGGTCACGTCAACCCCAACCGCGTTGCCCTGCTGCGGGATCTGGCGGGGGCCTACGCCGGCCTGGAACTGATTGTCTCCAACCCGGGCGCCAAGCTGATCGAGGAGCTGTGGAGCCAACGCAAACCGGCCCCTCCCGGTGAGACGAGCGAGCAACCACCATTGCCAGACCTGCCGCCCCTACGGGTGATCCGCCAGGAGCAAACGCTTCCCCTCAGCCATCAGCGCAGCTTGATGCTGCTGCCGGCCCCAACCCCGCGCTGGCCAGGCGGATTGCTGGCCTTCGAGGAAAGCCTGGGCCTGCTGATGAGCGACAAGTTCTTCAGCGCCCACCTCTGCACCGACAGCTGGGCCGAAAGCAACCGCAGCAGCACCGAAGAAGAGCGCCGTCACTTCTATGATTGCCTGATGGCCCCCATGGCCCGTCAGGTGGATGGCCTGGTGGAACGGCTCGAAGAGCTCGATATCCGCACCATCGCGCCAGGCCATGGCCCAGCGATCGAAGCCAGCTGGCGCAGCCTGCTGAACGACTACCGCCGCTGGGGTGAAGGCCAGCAGAACGCCAGCCTGACGGTGGCCCTGCTGTTTGCCAGCGCTTACGGCAACACTGCAGCCATTGCCGATGCCCTGGCCCGCGGCGTCAGCCGCACCGGCATCCGGGTGAGCAGCTTGAACTGCGAATTCACCCCCGCCGACGAACTGGTGACCACGATCCAGCAGGCCGATGCCGTCTTGATCGGATCACCAACCCTGGGGGGCCATGCCCCCACACCGATCGTCTCGGCCCTGGGCACCCTGTTGGCGGAGGGGGATCGCAGCAAGCCCGTGGGGGTGTTCGGCAGCTTCGGCTGGAGCGGCGAAGCGGTAGATCTGCTGGAAACCAAGCTGCGGGACGGCGGCTTCAGCTTTGGCTTCGAGCCGATCCGGGTGAAATTCAGTCCGGATGCCGCACGGGTGAAGGAGCTGGAGGAAACCGGCACTCGTTTCGCCCGCACCCTGCTTCAAACCCAGAAGCGGGCGCAACGGCGCAGTGCTGGGGGCCTGAGCGAAAGCCGCAGTGATCCCGCCGTGCTGGCCCTGGGCCGCGTGATCGGCTCCCTCTGTGTGCTCACCACCCGCAAAGCGGAACTGAGCGGCGCCATGGTGGCCAGCTGGGTGAGTCAGGCCAGCTTCAATCCCCCCGGCATCACTGTGGCCGTGGCCAAGGACCGTGCCGTGGAAGCCCTCTTGCACAAAGGCGATCGCTTCGCCTTGAACCTGCTGGCTGAAGGTCGCGAAACCGCCCTGATGAAGCAGTTCCTGCAACCGTTCGAACCAGGGGCCGACCGCTTTGCGGGGCTGGAGTTGGAGACCAGCCCCGCCGAACAGCCCTTACTGCCTGACGCTCTGGCCTGGCTGGACGGCAAGGTGAGCCAGCGGATGGAATGCGGCGACCACTGGCTGATCTATGCCGAAGTGGATCACGGCGGAGTCCTGGATCCAGATGGAAGCACTGCCGTGCACCAACGCCGCAGCGGCGCCAACTACTGAGCTGGCAACCTGAACCGGGAACCCGAACCTTCTAATAACTCATACCCAGTATGAGTTAGATCTAGGCTGGTGGGACGATCACTGGGGCCATCGATGGACATCTCAAAGCCTTCCACCCACGCCAACCTCGAGGCCGCCTTCGGCGGCGAGAGCATGGCCAACCGCAAATACCTGTTCTTTGCGGACGTGGCCAAACAACTGGGCCACAAGGACCTGGCCAAGTTGTTTCGCGACACCGCCGCCCAGGAAACGGAACATGCCTTTGCGCACTTCCGTCTGCTGCACCCTGAATTGGTGGTCAACCATCCCGACCAGCTCAGCGACCAGGAGAAACAGGCCGTACTGAGCCGCTGCCTGGAGCTGGCGATTGAGGGCGAAACCTACGAGTACACAACGATGTATCCGGAGTTCGCCGCCCAGGCCCGGCAGGACCGGGACAGTGGAGCCGAGGCGGAATTCGCCGAGCAAAGCAGCGAATCAGAACAGCATGCCGGTGTGTTCCGCACCGCCGCCAAGAACTTCGGCCTGCTGACCCCGATCGAGCAGCATCACGCCGAAACCTATGGCGTTGCCCTTGAGGCCCTGCAAGGCAAGGGGACGGCTGGCCAGGCCGATCAACCGATCCCGGGCAAATGGATCTGCAAGGTGTGCTCGATGATCTACGACCCGGCAGAGGGAGATCCGGATTCCGGCATCGCCGCAGGCACCCCCTTTGAGGCGATTCCGGACGATTGGCAGTGCCCGATCTGCGGCGCCCGCAAAGTCAGCTTCATTCCTTACTGCGAAGCGGAGTTGAAGGCCGCCTAAGGCACGGTGGAACCGCTCGATGTTGCTTGAAACGCACACACCGAGCGGTTGTTGTGCAAAAAGACGAGACCTTGCACGATTCAGACAAGAGCCGAACACTCCATGCCCTCTGATCTCATCGTTCTGACAGCGAGCAATGGCGAGAACCTCAAGCTGGCTGAACGCTTCGTGCAGGCCGCAGCGGCTCAGAACGCCAATGCCGAACTGATCGACCTCACACAACTCGATCTGCCTCTGTTTACCCCGAGGATCAAAGACGCAGGGGCGGGTCCTGATCTGGCGACCCTGCACGACAAATTGCACCAAACACCGCGCTGGGTGATCTGCGCACCGGAATACAACGGCTCGATTCCGCCTTCGCTCACCAATGCCATTGCCTGGCTATCGGTGACCGACGACGACTTCCGGAGCCTCTTCAACGGTCGACCGATCGCCATGGCCACCTTCTCGGGCAGTGGCGGCATGGAACTGCTCCTGTCTCTGCGCATCCAACTCACACACCTCGGGGCCCAGGTCGTTGGACGGCAACTGCTAAGCAACAACGCCAAACCAGCGCAGGACGACACCATCACCGACCTGGTCCAGCGACTTCTGCAAATGTCGCCACTTGAACTCTGAATCGACACCGAACCATCACATCTCCCCCATCAACCCATGGCAGCAACACCATCGATCAACACGCCTGTAGCCGTGATGCGCCCCGCTCGCGAACGCTTTCACAGCCAACTGGACTGGCTTGATTCCTGGCACAGCTTTTCCTTCGGCAGCCATCAGGATCCGAACTGGATGGGCTTCGGTCCCTTGCGGGTGATCAACGACGACACCATTGCTGCCGGCACGGGTTTCGGCATGCACCCCCACCGCGACATGGAAATCATCACCGTGATGGTGGATGGGGACCTGACCCATGCCGACTCGATGGGCAACAGCGAGGTTCTGCACGCCGGCGAGGTGCAACGGATGAGTGCCGGCACCGGCATCGTGCACAGCGAAATGAACCAAACCAGCGCACCCTGCAGGCTGCTGCAGATCTGGATTGAGCCAGCTCAGCTCGGCATCCAGCCCGCCTACGAGCAGAAACCCTTCGCGATCGGAGAGGGCTGGACGCCCCTGATTGAGCCCAGTGCCTCCGGGGAAGCGATGGCAGTCGCCCAGCATGTCCGCTTGTGGCGCGCCAAACCAAAACAGCAACAGCGCTTGCCCCTGCCCAGCACCGAGGAGCAGTCGCTCTGGATCCAGGTGATTGATGGGGAACTGC
>JAYKHZ010000147.1:0-8036 GCA_035286165.1 Synechococcus sp. | reverse complement strand
TGAAGCGGGTCAACATGCATGAGGCCAAAACCCATCTCTCGCGCCTGGTGGATGAGGCCGCAGCTGGTCAGGCCTTTGTGATCTGCAAGGCCGGCAAGCCCATGGTGCGCGTCACGCCCCTGGTCCAGTCCGGCGATGCGGCCCCGCTGCCCTCGCGGCTTGGGCTGTTGCGGGGGCAGGTCTCTGTGCCGGATGACTTCGATCGCATCGGCCAAGAGGAGATCGCCGACTTGTTTGAAGGGATTGCCGAGCGCTGATGCAGTTGCTGTTGGACACCCATCTGTTGGTGTGGGCCATGGGGGAGCCCGAGCGACTGGATCCAGCCCTGGTTCGCTTGCTGGAAGACCCCATCAACACACCGGTGTTCAGTGTGGTGAGCCTTTGGGAATTGGTGATCAAGCGGGGCCTGGATCGGCCCGATTTTCAGCTGGAGCCCCCTTTGCTGCGCCAGGCCCTGTTGGAGGCTGGTTGGCGTGAGTTACCGGTGGAGGCGCACCACGTTTTGGCCGTGGGGCAGTTACCGGCGCTGCACCGTGATCCCTTTGATCGCCTGTTGCTGGCCCAGGCCCAGGCCGATGGCCTGTTGCTGATCACAGTCGATCAGCAGCTTGCGCAATACCCCGGCCCTGTACGCCGGATGGGTTGATGAGTCATGGCGAACACCCCGCTGAGGCGTTGTGGCTCCAGAGGGGCAGCACGTTCAGCAGCTTGTTGGTCTGCTTCAACGCTGTACACGAGTCAATGGTGGATGTTGATTCGAGGGGATCGGCCATTTGCAGCTCACCCACCAGCGCCTTGAAGGGCGTTGAGCTGAGGTCTGGGGAGTTTTTGGGCGTCTTTCCCCTGGTGGCTGAAGGCTTCAGAGGCTGCGCAGCACGGTGAGATCCTCCGCGTCCAACGGGGTGGGGATGCCCTGCTGCAGCAGCTCAGCAAAGCCTGCATCGCGGTTGAGCACCGTGAGCAGATAGAGGCGGCTGGGCCCAGGATTTTCGAAATCGTGCACCGACTCTGCGGGCACCACCACGAAGTCGCCACTGCTGGCCTCGATCGAGCGCTGATCCACATGGAAAATCACCTGGCCGCTGAGCACGAAATAGAACTCCGCGGAGCGGTGGTGGCTGTGCAGCGGCACCCGGTGGCAGGGGTCGTGAATCTCCAGAAACAGGCTCATGGCTTCGGCCGATCCCCGGTCGTCATCGCCATCGGCCGGGGTGCTCAGCAGCGCCAGGCGGCAGTGGTCGTGCGCGCTGAAGCGATAGCCCTGCAGCTGCTCAGGATGAATGATGCGGGGCAGCACGGACTCTCCACCTCACTGGTTTCAGTTTGGTGAGAGCTTTCCTGGCTTGCCACGCTGCCCGCTGCCCTGGAGCCGCTGCCCTTGGCCACTCACACTGGAAGCAATTGCTCCCGGCTGCACCGTGGCCCTGCTCCTGGCTGATCCCGCTGATCGGATCATCGTGGCCCTCGATGGCATGGCGCCTGAGCAGGCCTTGGCGTTCACGCAGCAGCTGCAGGAGTTGCGCTGGGTGAAGGTGGGCCTGGAGCTGTTTGTGCAGGCGGGCCCAACGGTGGTGGCCCAGCTGCGTGAGCAGGGCCTGCGGGTGTTTCTCGACCTCAAATTCCATGACATCCCCGCAACGATGGCGGGGGCTTGCCGGCGGGCGGCGGCGCTGGGAGCTGAGCTGATCACCGTTCATGCCTGCGCCGGCAGCGAGGCGCTGAAAGCGGCCCAGGCCGCGGCGCTCGAGGGGGCGCAAGGTGTTGGCCAACCCGCACCCACCCTGCTGGCGGTCACGGTGCTCACCAGCTGGGAGGAGCAGCGCCTGCAGCGGGAGCTGGCCATTGCCCAGGGCATCATTGAGCGGGTGCCCGCCCTGGCCCAGCTGGCTGCTCAGGCGGGGATCGGTGGCTGCGTTTGCTCCCCGCTGGAGGCCGCCAGCCTGCGGCAGCAGCACCCGCAACCGTTTGCCCTGGTGACCCCAGGCATCCGCCCCAAGGGCAGTGCCGTGGGGGATCAGGCCCGGGTGATGGGTCCTGCGGAAGCGATGGCAGCCGGTGCCAGCCAATTGGTGATTGGCAGGCCGATCACCAAGGCCGCTGACCCCAGTGAGGCCTTTGCCGCCTGCTGCGCCGAACTGTGAATCAGGCGGCCAGGGGCAGCGGTGGCGTCAGGCCGCGATACAGCTCCTCGATGGCATCGATGTTGCCCGTGAGCGTGTAGCGCTCCAGCACACGCTGGCGGGCTTGGCGGCCCAGTTCGGCGGTGAGCAGTGGCTGGTCGCGCAGTACGGGCAGCAGGGTGCGCAACTGGGTGGTGACTCCCTGGGTGCTGATCACAATCCCGGCACCGCCTGAGAGCACCTCACCATCAGCCCCCGCATCGGTGGCCACGCAGGCACAGCCGCTCGCCATCGCCTCCAGCAGGGCAAGGGACAGACCCTCCACCAAGGAGGGCAGCAGGAACACTTCAGCGGCCTGCAGCAGGGCGACCCGTTTGAGGGGATCGGCTTCGTAGCCCCACCAGATCAGGGAGTCGTCGTTGTAGGTGGTTTCCAGGGTGCTGCGCAGGGGGCCATCCCCCACCACCACGAGCACGCAGCCCTCGGGTTTCACCAGCTTCCAGGCCCGCAGCAGCGCCTCCACATTTTTTTCTGTGGCGATGCGGCCCATGTAGAGGAACACCCGGCGGCCAGCGAAGTGGTGCTGCAGTGGCGAAGGGCCCGGCTGCCACTGCTGGGGGTTCACGCCATTGGGAATCACCGCCAGGCGCTCGGGGGGAACACCCAGCTTGCTGAGCACCTCGGCCTGCAGCTCGGAGAACACGATCACCTTGCTGTAGCGCGCCAGTGAAGGGGCATAGAGCTGGTAGGTGAGTTGCTGGCCCCCGGCGGTGATGTTGCGCAGGGAGGCATCAAAGGGGGGGTGGAAGGTGGCCACCAAGGGCACCCCAAGCTGTTGGCAGAGCTCTGGCAGGCGGAAATCCAAAGGGGAGAGGGTGAGGCTGGCGTGCACCACATCGGGTTGGATGCGCTCCAGGGATTCCCGCAGCTCCCGGCTGGCCCGGGGTGAGGGAATCGTGTACATCTGGGATTTCACCAGGTACGGCAGGGCCACATCGGCCTGGCTGTCATCGCCAAGCAGGTGCTCTTCGCCGGGTTCGGGCTTCACCAGCCGGCCGATCTGGGTGGCCGGCGTATCGAAGTGGATGAAGTGAATCTCGTGGCCGCGTTCGCGCAGGGCCGCCGTGGTGGCCAGTCCATAGGACACGTTGCCGCAGAACGGTGATTTCTTCCCGAGCCAGGCGATCCGCATCAGGTTCTGCTGGACCAAGAAAGAAAATTAGCAGCGGCGTTCGATGCGCTCATGGCTTCAGCGCTTCTGCCAGGGGCGCTCGATGCCGGCACCGGCCAGCACCAGCAGGGCCAGCAGCAGCAACACCGGCTTCAGTCCGACGCTGCCCACCAGGGTGCCGGCCAGCACCAGCGGCAGGCTCAGGGCGATGTTCACCAGGTTGTTCTGCAGGCCAAACACCTTGCCGCGCAGGTGTTCAGGGGTGTCTTCCTGAATGGTGGTTTGGGCGGGGATGCCCAGCAGAGCAGCGCCGATCCCCAGCAACCCACAGAGCAGCAGGGTGGGCCACAGGCTGGGGCGCAGCTGGGCCAGCAGCACCAGCGAGAACCCCATGGTGCCCAAACCAAGGGAGGCCAGCACGCGGCGGCTGAAGCGGTGCCCCAGCTGAGCTACCACCACAGCGCCGATGGCCAGGCCCAAGCCGCTCATGGCCAGCAAGCTGCCGAAGCGCGTGGGGCCAAGGCCCAGCACCTGGGAGGCCATGCTGATGGAGAGCACATAGAGGGCTGCCAGCAGGCTGTAGAGCACCACCAGGTGAATCACGGCGCCGCGAACCGTGGCTTGCTTGCCAAGGAATTGCAGCCCTTCGCGCAGATCTCTCCACACGCTGCTGTCGCCGCTGCGGCGCGGCGGTTCGTTGGTGTTCACAAACAGCAGCACCACGGTGGCCAGGCCATAGGCCAGCGGCACCAGGATGCATTCGCCATTGCTGATGCCCACCTTGCTGGCCATGCTGGCCAGCAGCTGCATCAGCGGTTCGCCGGCTGCAAAGCCCACGATGGTTGCCGCCATTGTGGTGGCGGTGTAGAGGGAATTGGCCGGCAGCAGCAGCGGTTTTTCAACCAGCAATGGAATGGCTGCCAACTCAGCCGGTGCAAAGAACTGGGTGAGGCACGATTCCAGGAAGGTGATCGTGAGCAGGCCCCAGTACCCCCAGCTGAGCCCCAGCCAGCTCGGGCCAGGCAGCAGCATCAGGGGTACGGCCAGGGTGATCAGGGTGCGCAGGCCATTGGAGGCCACCATCACGGCGCGCTTGGGCCAGCGATCCGCCCAGACCCCAGCCAAACCGCCCAGAACAATCGCCGGCAGCGTGTTGGCCGCATAGATACCCGTTGCCAGCAGGGTGATCCATTGGGCATCGGCGCCACTGCCACCGATGGCACTCCCTGGCATGCCGCCATTGCCGATCAGTTCCGCGGCTCCAGCCAGCGGACCACTGCTCACACCAGCGCTCTGAGCCCAGGTCTGGGCGATCAGAAACACCATTAAAACGATGTAGAACTTGTCGGCCAGCTGGGAGAAGATCTGCCCTAGCCAGAGCAGTCGGAAGCCAGGCAAGGCCAGCACAGCCTTGAGGCCGCTGGGTTGCTTGTTGGGATCACTCACCCGGACTGTCGCTCAGCCGACGCCGGCCAATCTTGCCGCAACAGAGCCATCGCCTTCGGTGTGCGTCCCAGATGTTCACGGCACCAGAGGCCAAGCAGGTCGAGCAGATGACGCCAGACCCGTTCGGGGCCCATCAGTTCACCACTGGCCCGGCGCGGTAGCTGGGGGCGCAGCAAGCGCTGCAGCAGGGCCAGTTCCGAGGCATTGAGCAGCAGCATGGCGCCGGCCTGGCGGCCACTGCAGAAGCCTTCCGCTGGCAACAGGCTGCAGCGCCAGTTCCAATCGCCAATCGGCGGTACCAGGGGCCCGCCGTTGGCCAGATCCACGCTGAGGGGCAGGCCCACGCCGGCGAGCTCCAGCAGCTGCACGCTGGTCTGCACCATCAAGGCCAGTCCCTCAAGCCGCTGCAACGCCACCGGTTCGTTCAGCAGGGCCTCCAGCTGCCCCAGGCGGTGCAACAGCAGCGGCAGGGCCCCTTGCAGCGGTTCGTTTTCCGCGATTAGGAGCTGGGCTAGTTCCAACAGCCATTGGGCGGGAGCCAGCAGTTCCAGTCGCTGACCCAGGCGCCCGTAGCTGTGCAGCACGCTCATCTGCCGCAGGCGATCGAGGCTGCGGCCGCGGGCCACCTGGGCCTTGATCAAGGTGAGGGCACCGGCGGCCGCCAGGCTGCTGCGGGGCCGCCGGGCACCACTGGCCGCCAGTTTCAGTAACCCCTGCTCCTCGGTGAGCAGCACCAGCAAACGATCGTTTTCCCCCAGGGGGCTGGCGCGCAGGCACAACCCTTCGAGGCGGCGCTCCCGCGGGGGGCTGCTCATCCCCGCTGCGCCCTGACCAGCTCCACCCCGCGACTGGTGCCCAGCCGCTCCGCTCCAGCCTGCACCAGCTCCAGCGCCTGGCTGAGGTTGCGGATGCCACCGGAGGCCTTCACGCGGGCGCGGCCTCCCGCCAGTTGCACCAGTTGACGCACCACGGCTGGTGAGGCTGGATCGCCATAGCCACTGCCGGTTTTGAGAAACGCCACGCCGGCATCGAGGCCCACCTCCACCAGGGTGGCCAGCTGCTGCTGATCGAGCTGGTCGGCTTCGAGGATCAGCTTCAACGGCAGCTCCAGCTCCACTAACGCGGCAATTTGGTCGTGCAGGGCCGTGAGTTCGCCATCGAGCAGCAGGGCGAAATCAGGCACCAGATCCAGTTCATCGGCGCCGGCTTCCACTGCCTGTTCGGCTTCGGCCCGTTTGATCTCGCTGCTGCAGGCTCCAAAGGGGAATCCCACCACGCTGATGAGTTTCACCGCTCCGCGATCCCCTAGCCAGGTTCTGGCCTGGGGCATCCAACGGGAGGCGAGGCACACGCCGGCAAAGCCATGGTGCAAGGCTTCGCGACAGCTGCGTTCCACCGCTTCGGCGCCCTGCCGTGGATGCAGCAGGGCGTGATCGATCAGCGGGGCGAGATCAGGGATCTCAGCGGGATCGCCGGCAGCGTGCACACCATCATTCGCGGGCTTGGATCACACCGTATCCGCCGTGGTTGCGCTGATAGACCACCTGCAGCGTGTTGCTGTCCTTGTCCCGGAAGACATAGAAGTCGTGGTCGATCACCTCGAGCTGGTGAATCGCCTCATCCAGCCCCATGGCTGGCATGGCGAAGTACTTGCGGCGCACCACTGGGGCTGGGAGTTCAGCGGTACGGCCTTCGAGCAGATCCCCCTGCATCGCCATGGTGTCGGGTTCAGGCCGCGCTTCTGCATGGCCGTGGTGATGGCCCTGGCGCCGATCTTTGTGGCGCTTCAGTTGACGCGCCAGCTTGCTGGCCACCATGTCGATGGAGGCATAGAGGTTTTCGCTGCGCTCTTGCGCCCGGATCACCGTGCCGCTTGCGAACAGCGTGACCTCGGCTGTTTGCTGCGGTACCCGCGGGTTGCGCGCCACTGATAGGTGCACATCCGCTTCCTGAACCATGCCATTGAAGTGATTCACCGCTCGCGAGAGCTTGGTTTCGGTGTAGTCCCGCAGCGCAGCGGTCAGTTCAAGGTTGCGGCCATGGATCAGAAGCTTCATACAGGGACCTCCCGGTGTCCTGTTGGTTGAATTCAATGTATTGAGGGCGGCAGGGATCCGGTATTGCCAGACGCATCTCTTTGTGCTCTCGAAAGATTGGTGCCTTTTGTGGAGGCCTGGGAGTGGCAGCGCTGCTGGCAGCAGCGCCTGATCCAAGCCCAGCAGATCAGCCAGGTTGAGGCCCCTGAGCTGCTGCTGCTGCTGGAGCATCCCCCCTGTTACACCCTGGGCCGCGGCGCCACTGAAGCCCATCTGCATTTCGATCCCGCCGATCCCCCGGCGCCTCTGCACCGGATTGATCGCGGTGGTGAGGTCACCCATCACCTGCCGGGTCAGCTGGTGGTTTATCCGGTGTTGGACCTGCAGCGCCATCGCCAGGATCTGCATTGGTACCTGCGCCAGCTGGAGGGGGTGGTGCTTGATGTGCTCCACCATCAGGGCCTGAGGGGGGAGCGCCGGGAGGGGCTCACCGGCGTTTGGCTTGAGGGGCAGAAGCTGGCGGCCATTGGCGTTGGCGCCCGGCGTTGGGTGACTCAGCACGGTTTTGCACTGAATGTGAGCTGTGATTTGGCCGGCTTTCAGGCCATCACCCCCTGTGGTTTGCGTTTGCCGGTGGGGCGTCTGCAGCAGTGGCGCCCGCAGCTCTGCGTGGCTGACCTGCGCAAGCTTGTGGCTGAGTCTTTTTGCGAGCGCTTTGGCTGGCAAGCACCGCAGTGGATCAGCGAGCAGACTCTCCGCAGCTTGACGGGGAGCAATGGCTGAGGCCTGGGTGCAATGGCGCGGTGATCGGATGGATCAGCAGGCCTTGGCCAACCAGCCCGATTGGTCGCAGTTGCAGGGGATTGATGGGCTGTGGCCGCAGCTGGCCAAGGCCCATGGCAGCCTGCAGGCGCTGGATATGGCCCACGGCCCTGCGCCGGAAAACCTCAGCTTTGAGGAGCTGCATCAGCGGATTGGTGCGGTCGCTGCCGGCTTGGCCCGCCATGGCATCGGCTCAGGCGATGTGGTGGCCCTGTTTGCCGAGAATGGCCCCCGCTGGCTGGCGGTGGACCAGGGCCTGATGCGTCTGGGCGCTGCGGCTGCCGTGCGCGGCAGCAATGCCCCCGTGGAGGAGCTGGCCTACATCCTTCAAGATTGCGGCGCCAAGGCCCTGGTGCTCGAAGACGCCTCGTTGCTGTTGCCCTTGAGGGACTGCGGCGCGCTCAACGGGCTGCGCTTTGTGCTGGTGCTGCATGGCGAGCC
>JAYKHZ010000146.1:0-7734 GCA_035286165.1 Synechococcus sp. | reverse complement strand
AAGGATCTGGGTGTGATCGTGAGCGAGCTCGAGGCTTGCCACCGCGCCTACCCCGACCACCACGTGCGTCTGGTGGGCTACGACGCCTACACCCAAAGCCAGGGTGCCTGCTTCGTGGTGTTCGAAGGTCGCTGAGTCCTGATCTCAGATTCAGTTGGGTCCCTGTTACGGCAGGGACCTTTTTCAAAAGCTTTTTCTTCCGGGGGCGGATATGGCAAAACAGACGAGTCGCGAGGCCGCATTGGCTCGCCGCATGGCCCTCTCCAGCGGAGGTAAATCCGCGGAGAAGCGCTATTCATCCAGTGCTGGCCGCGTGCGCACCGCCAATGAGGCGCGCCCCAGCCGCACGTCTGCGCCCGCTGTTTCTCCCCGTTCCTCCGCTCCCGCTCCTGCGGTTGCCGCGGCGACGTCCCCCAGCTTGGAGTTGAGCTCCAGCCCGTCGCCCGCCCGCCGTCACAACGGAACCCGCGTGGTCAATCCCAGTCGCGATCTGGTGTTGGCCCGTCGTGAGGCCCTCTCCAAGCGCGGCAAGCGTGCCGACACCAGCCGCGATCGCAACCGCGCGGATGTCGCCAAGCAACAAGCTTCCTCCACTGCAGCTGCTGCTCCCGCCCCCAGCGAGCACAAGTGCAAGTGCCAGGAAAACCGCGAAAGCGCAGCTGCCCCCGCTGCCAAATCCTCACCCACACGCCTCAGCCTTGAGGCTCCCTCCAGCTCGGCCAGTCGCCTTATCCCCAAGCGCCGCGCCCAGCACAATCCCAGTCGTGCTCTGGTGCTCGCCCGCCGCGACGCCCTCTCCAAGCGCGGCAAGTCTGCGGTCAACAGCCAGTCCAGCGGTACCGCGGCTGTAGCCCGTCAGGGCAACCCCGACATGAGCAGCCGCGAGCTGGCTCTCAAGGTGCGCGAGCTGCGCAGTAAGTCGGGTGCCGCCTCCAAGCTTGGCTCCAGTGGGAATGGCAGTGCCACCCGCACCCGCCCAACTGGCCCCAACCGTCACGGTGCCAAGCAGGCTGCCGCTGCGGATGCCCATTGGAAGGTGGGCTCCAGCGAAACCCTCAGCGGTCAAACCGTCACCGGCACCCAGGCGAACCGCTCGGAGAAGACCACCGGCAATGAGGCAGCCACCTGCCGCAGCATCACCGGTACGGAGTACCTCGGCGCTGAGGTGTTCAACACGTTCTGCCAGGGCCAACCCGCTGCTCAACAGCCCGCCAAGGTGCGGGTGACCTCCACCAGCCATGGCAATCGTGTCACTGGCAATGAGGTGGGCCGCAGTGAGAAGGTCACCGGCGATGAGCCCGGTACCTGCAAAACAGTGACCGGCACTGAGTACATCGGGGCTGACCAGGCCACGGCCTACTGCGGTGGTGTGAATCCCTCCGTCTCCAAGGTGGGCCGCAGCGCCACCGTGGGTGGCCAGTCCATCTCCGGTGTGATGGTGGGTCGCAGTGAAAAGGTCACCGGTGATGAGCCCGGCTCTGGCCGTCAGCTCACGGGTGATCAATACATCGGTGCAGAGGCCCCTGTCGGTGGTCGCGCCCCCATCAAGGTCAGCCAGCAGAACACCCTGCGCGGCACCGGTGTCACCGGCACATCCGTAGGGCGAGCTCAACGCATGACCGGCGATGAGGCCGGCAGCTGCCGCTCGATCACCGGTGATGAGTACATCGGTAGCGAGCAGTTCGAGGGGTTTTGCGGTTCCCGTCCCGCTCCTGAAGCCGCCAAGGTGGGCTTCAGCATCACCAACCGCAACCAGGTGGTGAGTGGCACCCGCACCGGTCGTTCCGCTGCTGTCACCGGCGATGAGCC
Organism: Synechococcus sp.; assembly: GCA_035286165.1. Lineage (GTDB taxonomy): Bacteria > Cyanobacteriota > Cyanobacteriia > PCC-6307 > Cyanobiaceae > RCC307. Next base: position 5,925 of record JAYKHZ010000146.1, on the reverse strand, counting down.
CGGCAGCTGCAAAGCGGTGACCGGCACCCCCTATGCCGGCCTGGAGCAAGCCGGCGAGTTCTGCGGCACCCGCGCTGTGGATTCCATTCGTCAGCGCACTCCAGTGCGCGGCACCAATCGCATGACCGGCATCCAGCCCGGCATCGGCGGTGTGATGACCGGCGCTGAGCGTGGTGCTTGCGAAGCGGTTTCCGGCACTCCTTATGTGGGTGCTGATCAGCAACAGGCTGCCTGTGGCAGCGCTGTGACCCAGGAAGCTGACTATCCCCAGCCCCTCAATGCTGAGCCTTGGCAGGCTTTCAGCGTGCAGTCCCCTGCTCAGGCTGCCTTCGACGAGCGCACCCGCACTGGTTCCGTCACTGGCAGCACCTACGAGCAAGGAGGCAAGATCACCGGCCCTTTTGACATGGCCAGCGGCAAGATCACCGGCACGGAGCAGTTCCGCTTCGGCCGTTCCCCAGCCCCCGTGCTCACCCCTGTGGCTGCTGCCCCTGAAGAGTCTCCCGCATCCCGTGTGACCGGCGAGGGTTCCGGCACCAAGATCACCGGTGATGACTGGGATCGTGGTGATCGCGTGACCGGTACTGAGGGCTCATCTGCCCGCCGCCGTAATCCCTCCCGCGTTGGCCCCATGAATGCCATGGCGATGATGCAGCAGAAGCGCAACGAAGAAGTGCCCCAGCCTGTGAGCCGGGTCACCGGTTCCAGCGGCAACACTGATAAGGGTTCCCTGATCACCGTCTCCGGCGGCGCTCGCGGCTGATGGTGGCCCGTCGCGGCGATTACCAACGGCCTACGGCTCCAACGGCACCCCGCCGCCGCCCAGTGGCGGTGGTGCCGGAGTCGGCCTCTGGCCGTCGCAATCCCCTGGCCCGCAGGCCCAGTGCCGCTGTGTGGCCCAAGGATCAGCACCCCCTCACCGATGCCAGCGCCAATCGCCGATTGCTGGCTTACGAGGAAGAGACCAAAGGTGCCTTTGATCGCATCGTGCCGGTGCTCAAGCAGATTTCGGCTCTGCAGCACCAATCCGATTTCGTTGTTGCGGCTCAGCGTTTAGCTCAGGCTGAACTCGGTTACACCTTGCCGGAAGCCATTCTCGAGCACGCCTGGGTGCGGCAGCTCGACATGAGCTCCCTGTTTGCCTGGTGTGTGTTTGAAGCCTATGAGAGGTTTTCAAATGACTTCTTCCAGCATGATCCCCTCGGCGGCAATCAAGGCGAAGCCTTTGAGCAGTATCTGCTGGAGTGCGGTTTTCACCTGCTTGACATCACCCCCTGCGCTGATGGTCGCCTGGCTCACACCATTGCGTATGGCCTGAGGATTCCATTCAGCTGTGTGCGCCGTCGCCCCCACGCCGGTGCGCTCTTTGATATTGAAGACACTGTTGATCGCTGGGTTCGCACCGAGCATTCCCGCTACCGCGAGGCCAAGCCCAACGCAGCCCACGATCCCACTCGCTATTTGAAGTCGGTTGTTTACCACTTCAGTTCGCTGGATCCATCCCATGAGGGTTGCGCCGCCCACGCTTCAGACGACTCAGCCGCAGCCGCTGCAGGGATGGCCCGGCTGAATGATTTCCGCACATCTGTTGAAAACGGATTCTGCTGTGGGGCCTCGGTTGATCTGTTGTTGATTGGCCTCGACACCGACACCGATGCCATTCGTGTTCATGTCCCCGATCGGGATGGCAATGCCGCTCTCGATCAATGGCTTGACGCGGGTCAGTTGTTTGATGCCACGGCCAACCTCAATGCTGAGCAAGCCAGGGCTGCCATCGCTGAGGCTGTGGCTGAAGCCTGTTCCGGTGAGCCGGATCCCGGCATGCTGCGCTTCATCGCCCGTTTGATTGAGAACAACTTCTCTCAGATTGATTACGTGCGCCAGTTCCACGGCGGTGCCTACAGCGATGCAGGCCATGCCGAACGTTTCATTGGCGTTGGGATTGGCTTCAAGGAGGTGCATCTTCGCAACCTCACCTATTTCGCCCACATGGACACGGTGGAAGAGGGCTCTGCTGATCTTGACGTTGGCATCAAGATTTTCAGTGGCCTCAATGTCACCCGTGGTCTGCCGATTCCGGTTGTGGTTCGTTTTGATTACCGCAGCTCTGTGCCCGGTGCGCGGGAGAGGGCCATCCGCAATGGTGAGCGGGTGATCAGTGCCTTGCAAAGCCGCTATTCCGACATCTACAGCATGGGCCTGTTGCACATGCTGCTGTCGGTGCGTGATCGCAATGGTTTCGCTCCCTCTGAAACCATTCGCACCACCATCTCCATTCCCACCCCCGGAGGTCACTGATTATGCTGATTGTCAAGGTCATCAAACCTCTTGTCTCCACCAATCGGATCCCCGATTTCGAGCACAAACACCTCCAGGTGGTGCAAGACGGCAGTTCCAAAAAGGTGGCAGTTGATGCTGTCGGTGCCAAACCCGGTGACTGGGTGATTTGCGTTGGTAGCTCAGCCGCCCGTGAAGCGGCCGGTAGTAAGTCCTATCCCAGTGACCTCACCATCGTGGGGATCATTGATCACTGGGAGCCTGATCCGCCGAAGCCTTCCAGCAGCGCCAGTGCTGCTCCTGCGGCGGCAGCCCCATCAACTCCCCCGGTGAAGAGCTGATGGAAATCATGCAGGTGGTTGGCTCGTTGGTGTGTTCCTACAGGGTTGGTGGCCTCGACCACATGAACCTGAGGATCCTCGCCAACAACAAAGGCAAAAAGTTGGTGGCTGTTGATCCAGTCGGTGCATCCCCCGGCAACTGGGTGTTCACCGCCAGCGGTTCCGCCGCCCGCATGGCCTGCCCAGATCCCACTGTTTTTACCGATCTCACGATCGGCGGAATCATCGATTCCTGGAACCCCGACGGCTGACTTCAGGGCCTTCTCCATCGTTCCCTTCCAACCCGCCACTCGCCGCCATGGCCACTCCTAATCCCCGTCAGCCCTCGAGCCGTCAAACCAACGCCCGTCGCTCCGCAGCATCAGGGTCTCAAAAACCAGCTGCAACGCCGGCCGCTTCAGGTTCAGCGGCTGCTGCCAGCGGCAGTGAGCCTGCCAAGTCCCTACCCGCAGCTTCCACCAGCGGCACGCCTGCTGCTGGTACGCCGAAGCCCAGCAGCAGCAGCGCCAGCAAAACCCCCTCTCCTTCCCCTTCCACCACCATGTCTGACTCCGTGCGGGGTATTGCCCTTGGGATGATCGAAACCCGTGGCTTGGTGCCAGCGATTGAAGCCGCTGATGCCATGACCAAAGCAGCCGAAGTCACTCTGGTGGCACGGGAATTCGTTGGCGGTGGTTACGTCACCGTGATGGTGCGCGGCGAAACCGGTGCTGTGAATGCTGCCGTTCGCGCTGGCGCCGATGCCTGCGAGCGAGTGGGTGATGGTCTGGTGGCCGCCCACATCATTGCCCGTCCCCACGCCGAAGTGGAGCCAGCTCTCACCGCTAGCGGCACCCGCCGCAGCTGATCGCCATGGCGAGCGCCCATCCCCGCGTGTTGGCAGCATTGGGCCGCGCGTTGAGCCTTGAGCTCACCGCGGTTCAGCAATATCTCACCCATGCCTCCCTGCTTGAGGCCTGGGGAGATCAGGCTGCTGCCGATCGCTTTCGCCGTGAAACGGTGGAAGAGATGCAACACAGCGAGCGCATCGTGAAACGCATGATCGCCCTGGGGGTGGCGCCTGCTGCCTCCCAGCTGCGTCCTGTAGCAACGGCTTCAGATTTGCTCAGCCTGCTTGAGCTAAACAGTGTCCTCGAAGACCAATTGGTTGCTCATTACGCCGAGGCGCTCCGATTCTGTCGCCTGATTGGTGACACTCTGCATGCTGAGTTCTTCCATGCTCTGCTGGAAGAGGAACAGCATCACAGTGTTGATATTGCCAAATGGCTTAATGAATTGCGACCTGTGCCGCCGTTGGCGCGTGCAAGCTTCTAATTCCCGATAGATTGCTGCCGGTTTCGAGCCGCTTTTCGTTTGCCTGTCGACCTTCCACTTTCGATCCAGCTGGCGTGGTTGATCCCGCTGTATGGCTTCAGTGGCATGGTGCTGTCCCTGCCCTGGGCTACTGGCTTTGTTAAACGCAATGGGTCTCGGCCAGCTGCCTATATCAATCTCTTACTCACCGTTGCCAGTGTTGTGCACGGTTCGGTGATTTTTGATTGGATTCAAACAAACCAAGCGGTGCTGATTGAGTGGCCCTGGTTTAATGCAGCTGGGCTAAATCTCAATATTGGTTTTGATCTCACCCCCACAAATCTTGCGGCACTCACCTTTGTCACGGTGATGAGCCTGCTGGGGCAATTTTTTGCCCTTGGTTATCTCGACAAAGAGTGGTCGCTGGCCCGTTTTTACGCTCTGCTTGGCTTCTTTGAAGGGGCTATGGCTGGAGTTGTGCTCAGCAGCAATCTCTTTATCAGCTATTTCGTGCTCGAAATGCTGACCCTCTCCACCTATCTGTTGGTTGGTTTCTGGTACGCCCAACCGTTGGTGGTGACAGCAGCCCGTGATGCGTTCCTCACTAAACGCGTTGGAGATGTGTTGCTGCTGATGAGTTTGGTGGCCCTCTCTGCCTGGGCTGGTTCCTTGGATTTTGAGGACCTCTATACATGGGTCGGCCAAGTCCGCGGGGATGGTTCCATCAGTCCGCTGATGGAAACCCTGATTGCCTTGGGTTTGATCGCAGGCCCAATGGGCAAGTGCGCTCAATTTCCCATGCACCTCTGGCTCGACGAGGCCATGGAAGGCCCGAATCCTGCGTCGATTTTGCGGAATTCCGCTGTGGTGACATGCGGCGCGCTGGTGTTGCTCAAGGTGATGCCCTTGTTGCAGCTTTCTCCGGTGGCCATTGATGTGCTCCTGATCGTTGGCACCATCAGTGCCCTTGGAGGGGCTCTTGTTGCCATCTCTCAGGTTGATATCAAGCGGGCGTTCTCCTATGGAACAACCTCTTATCTGGGCCTGGTGTTCATCGCCATTGCTGTCCAGCAGCCTGTGATTGCTGTGCTGCTGCTGTTGGCCCATGGCTTATCCAAGGCTTTGATTTTCATGAGTGTTGGCAGCGTGATTGCCACCACCAACTGTCAAGACATCACTGAATTGGGTGGTCTTGGTCCTCGGATGCCAGCCACCACCAGCAGTTACCTGGTGGCTGGTGCTGGCCTCACCGGTGTTCTACCTCTGGGTTGCTTCTGGTGTTTTGGTCTGTTGCTGGATCAATTCACTGAGGAAACCCCTTGGCTCATTCCCGTTCTGTTGATCACCAATGGCTTAACAGCCTTCAACCTCGTTCGCGTCTTCCGGCAGGTGTTCCTGGATCAACCCCGTCCCAAGACCAAGCGCACCCCCGAGGTGAATTGGTTCATGGCCTTGCCCATGGTGAGCCTTGCGGTGTTGGTGCTCTTGGTTCCCCTCTTTTTCCGCAGCGTTTATTCCGCATCAGCCCTCGATTCAGTGAGCCTGGTGTCTGTCTTGTTGCTGGTGGGTAGTGGTGCTGCCGGTGTTGTGGCGGCCTGTTTGATTGGCCTCGATAAGTTCCGCTCTCGCTCGTTGTTCAAGCCATTGCGGATGGCTCAGGATCTGCTGGCCTACGACTTCTACACCGAACGGTTCTACCGCAACACGGTGGTTGCTTTTGTGGCCTGGTTGGCCCGTCTCACCGATGCGTTTGATCGCCTCGTTGTGAATCGCTTTGCGAATCGGATTGGCTCCCTCTCTCTGGTTTCTGCCGATGGTTTGAAATTGGCCGTCAGCGGCCAAACCCAGTCCTATCTCCTGACAGTTCTGCTGGCCATTGTGCTGTTGCTTTCCGGCCTGATTTGGTGGAGGACCGCCTGATGTTGAGTGCACTCCTTTTAATCCCATTTCTGGGTGGCCTCACCCTGCTGCTGCTGCCCAGCAGCCTGGCCCCCACGCGCATGCGAGCGATTGC
>JAYKHZ010000145.1:0-11300 GCA_035286165.1 Synechococcus sp. | reverse complement strand
GGTTGGCTCCAGCCGTGCAGCGCAACTGGCAGCAGCTGCGGCGGGATCGGCCGCTGTTGGCCCTGCCCCCGGCCCAGGAGGGGCTACTGGCTTGTGATCGCCAGGGCAGTGGGCGCATGGTGGAGCCTGAGTTGATCCTGCTCGCGGCCGAGTCGTTGGCTCTCCATGGCATGGAGCCTGATCTGCAGGGGCTGAAGCTCATGGTCACCGCCGGGCCGAGCCGGGAGCCCCTTGATCCAGCGCGCTATCTCTCCAATCCCTCCAGCGGACGCATGGGGGTGCTGTTGGCCCAGGCGGCGCGGTTGCGTGGTGCAGAGGTGCTGCTGCTGCACGGGTCACTGTCGCTGCCTGCGGCCTGGTTGGAAGGGCTGGCCTGCCAGCCCTTCAGCAGTGCTGCTGAACTGGAGCAGCTCTTGCAGGTGCAGCAACCCCAGGTGGATGCGGTGGTGATGGCTGCGGCGGTGGCGGATCAACGGCTGCGCCAACCGCTGACAGCGAAGTTGCCGAAGCAGGAGCTGCAGCAGATCGTGCTGCAACCTGACAGCTGGGAGCCGGTTCCTGATCTGCTGCAGCAGCTGGTGCAGCGGCGTTTGCCCGGCCAGGTGCTGGTTGGTTTTGCCGCTCAGAGCGGCGATGTGCTCGCTCAGGCGGAAGCGAAGTTCAAGCGCAAGGGTTGCGATCTGCTCTTTGCCAACCCCATCGATCAGGCGGGTGCCGGCTTCGCTGAGAGCAGCAATGAAGGCTGGCTGCTGCAGCGGGATGCCGAACCCCAGCGGCTGGAGCTCACCAGCAAGCTGGCCATTGCGCACCGCTTACTGGATGCCCTTCGCCAACGCTGGGTTCAAGCGGCGGAGGCTTCGGGATCCTGCTCGTCTTGAGCCTTGAAATCCTCAAGCAGCTCCATGAAGGTCTTGAGCTGCAGCCGCGGGATGTAGGGCCAGCCGCCGCTCTTCTCCATCGATTGCAGCAGGGCATAGAGCTGCTGCCGACTGGAGGGCATGCTGCTGCGGAATGGCCCATCCTGCAGCTGCCGGTGCAGTTGCTCCAGCTCCCTCAAGACAGCCAATAACACCTGAGGGTCGTCGCCGGCGTCGTTGCAAAGTGCAACACCCTGCTGACACCAGGCGTCAAAGCGCTGGTTCCAAGCGCTGTCTGGTCCGGGCATCAGAAGGATGTTGAGAGGAGCGACATCCTATGCGGTACGACATTTTTGAGTTGTACGATCGCGCCAACGCCCCTATATCGCTCCATATGCGTCGCCTGCGTTCCCTGCTGCAGACAGCCGTTGCGCTCTGTCTGGCGGCCTGCCTCACTCTGCTCACCGCCTGCAGCTCCGACCCCAAGGCGATCGATCGTGCGGATCTCACCTACGACGACATCCACAACACGGGTCTGGCCAACGATTGCAACACCCTGCCTGAGTCCGCCCGCGGCAACATTGCCCTGAGCGAAGGTTCTGCCTACAAGCTCCAGGAGATGTGCTTCCACCCCAGCACCGTGGCTGTTAAGGGTGAGCCTGCCAACAAGCGCCAGGAAGCCCAGTTTGTTGAGGGCCGCATCCTCACCCGCTACACCTCCAGCCTCGATTCCGTTTACGGCGACCTCACCGTGCAGAACGGTGGTCTGAAGTTCAAGGAGCAGGGTGGTATTGATTTCCAGCCCATCACCGTGCTCCTGCCCGGTGGAGAGGAGATTCCCTTCACCTTCTCCAGCAAGGAGCTGGTGGCCACGGCTGATGGCACCTCCATCTCCACCAGCACCGACTTTGCTGGTGACTACCGCACCCCCAGCTACCGCACCAGCAACTTCCTGGATCCCAAGGGCCGTGCTCTGACCACCGGTGTGGAATACGCCCAGGGTCTGGTGGCTCTTGGTGGCGACGATGACGAGCTTCAGTCTGAGAACAAGAAGCGCTACATCGATGGCACCGGCACCATGACCTTCTCGATCTCCCGCGTGGATGCCGAGTCCGGTGAGTTCGCCGGTGTGTTCACCGCAATCCAGCCCTCTGACAGCGACATGGGTGGTCGCGAGCCCGTGGACGTGAAGGTGAGCGGTGAGGTCTATGGCCGCCTCGAGCAGGCCTGATTGAGGCCCACGGGGGGCTCTTCATCTGGAAGAATGCCCCCCACTGTTCCGCCCTCGGCAGATGACCACCACGGTTCCTCAGGCTCTGATTGCACCCCACGGCGGAACGCTGGTGGATCTGCGCATTCCTTCTGAGCAATGGGATGCGGCCTGTGCCGGGGTGGATCACCAAATCGAGTGCAGCGATCGCAATGCCTGCGACGTGGAGCTGCTGACTGTTGGCGGCTTCTCCCCCCTGCGTGGCTTCATGCACCAGGAGGACTACCAGTCCGTGGTGGATACCAACCGCACCACCTCAGGGCTGCTGTTTGGTCTGCCGATCGTGATGGACACCGATCGCGACGACATCACGGTTGGTCAGAAACTATTGCTCACCTACCACGGTCGCCGTTTGGCGGTGATGACTGTGGAGAGCAAGTGGGAACCCGATAAGGCCAAGGAGGCCTTGGGTTGCTACGGCACAAGCTCCCTGGAGCATCCCGCTGTGCGCATGATTGCCTGCGAGCGGGGTCGCTTCTACCTGGGCGGCTCGATTGTGGGCATGGAATTGCCCGAGCGCCCCTTCCCCTGCCAGACCCCTGCCGAGGTTCGGGCTTGCCTGCCTGAAGGCGAGGACGTGGTGGCCTTCCAGTGCCGTAACCCCATTCACCGTGCCCACTACGAGCTGTTCACCCGGGCACTGCACGCCTCCAACGTGAGCGAGAACGGTGTGGTGCTGGTGCATCCCACCTGTGGCCCCACCCAGGGAGACGACATCCCCGGCGCCGTGCGCTTCCAGACCTACAAGCGCCTGGCTGAGGAGGTGAGCAATCCCCGTATTCGTTGGGCCTACCTGCCCTACTCGATGCACATGGCTGGCCCGCGCGAAGCGCTGCAGCACATGATCATTCGCAAAAACTACGGCTGCACCCACTTCATCATTGGCCGCGACATGGCCGGCTGCAAGTCATCGGTGAGTGGTGATGATTTCTATGGTCCTTACCAGGCCCAGGATTTCGCCCGCGATAACGCCAACGAACTGGGCATGGAAACCGTGCCCTCCCTCAACCTCGTGTACACCGAGGAAGAGGGCTATGTGACCGCTGAGCACGCTGAAGCCCGCGGTTTGCATGTCAAGAAGCTGAGCGGTACCCAGTTCCGCAAGATGCTGCGCAGCGGTGAGGAGATTCCTGAGTGGTTCGCCTTCCGCAGCGTTGTTGAGGTTCTGCGCGCCGCCTGACGCCAGTCCCGGTTAACATTCCTTTACTTACAGGGGGTTCTCCTTGGCCGCAAAGAAGAGTTGGCGTAATGCCGGCCTGTATGTGCTGTTGGTGGTGGTGCTCATCGCACTGGGTACCGCCTTCATGGGCGGGCGTCCCGACCCCGCCAATGAGCCCGTGAACCTGCGCTACAGCGACTTCGTTGAAGCGGTTCAGGAGAACCAGGTCTCGAAGGTGCTGATCTCCCCCGATCGCGGCACCGCTCTGGCGGTCAAGAGCGACGGGCAGCGCGCCCAGGTGAACCTGGCCCCCGATAAAAATCTGCTGAATCTGCTCAGCGAGCACGACGTCGATATCGACGTGCAGCCCAGCCGTCAGTCGCCGGCATGGCAGCAGGCCCTCGGCAGCCTGTTGTTCCCCCTGCTGCTGTTGGGTGGTCTGTTCTTCCTGCTGCGCCGCGCCCAGGGCGGTGGTGGTAACCCCGCCATGAGCTTTGGGAAGAGCAAGGCTCGGGTGCAGATGGAGCCCCAGACCCAGGTCACCTTTGAGGATGTGGCCGGGATCGAGGGCGCCAAGCTCGAGCTCACCGAGGTGGTGGACTTCCTCAAGAATCCTGATCGCTTCACCGCTGTTGGCGCCAAGATTCCCAAGGGTGTGTTGCTGGTGGGCCCCCCTGGCACCGGTAAAACCCTTCTCGCCAAGGCTGTGGCCGGTGAGGCTGGTGTGCCGTTCTTCTCGATCTCGGGTTCCGAGTTCGTTGAGATGTTCGTGGGTGTGGGTGCCAGCCGCGTTCGCGATCTCTTCGAGCAGGCCAAGAAGAATGCCCCCTGCATCGTGTTCATCGATGAAATCGATGCCGTGGGTCGTCAACGGGGCGCTGGCCTCGGCGGCGGCAACGATGAGCGGGAGCAAACCCTCAACCAGCTGCTCACCGAAATGGACGGCTTTGAGGGCAACACCGGCATCATCATCGTGGCGGCCACCAACCGTCCTGACGTGCTCGATCAGGCCCTGATGCGTCCAGGCCGTTTCGATCGCCAGGTGGTGGTGGATCGTCCTGATTACAGCGGTCGCCTTCAGGTGCTCGGGGTGCATGCCCGCGGCAAAACCCTCTCCAAGGATGTTGACCTCGACAAGGTGGCCCGCCGCACGCCCGGTTTCACCGGTGCTGATCTGGCCAACCTGCTGAATGAGGCCGCCATCCTTGCCGCCCGTCGCCAGCTCACTGAGGTGTCGATGGATGAGATCAATGACGCCATTGAGCGTGTGATGGCCGGTCCTGAGAAGAAGGACCGCGTGATGAGCGATAAGCGCAAGCGTCTGGTGGCCTACCACGAGGCTGGCCATGCCCTGGTGGGTGCCCTGATGCCCGACTACGACCCGGTGCAGAAGATCAGCATCATTCCCCGTGGTCAGGCCGGTGGCCTCACCTTCTTCACCCCCAGTGAAGAGCGCATGGAATCCGGGCTTTACTCGCGCACCTATCTGCAGAACCAGATGGCTGTCGCCCTCGGTGGCCGCGTTGCTGAAGAGATCGTTTATGGCCAGGACGAGGTCACCACTGGTGCCTCCAATGACCTGCAACAGGTGGCTCGCGTGGCCCGCCAGATGGTGACCCGCTTTGGCATGAGCGACAAGCTTGGTCCCGTGGCTCTGGGGCGTTCCCAGGGGGGCATGTTCCTGGGCCGGGATATCGCATCTGAGCGCGATTTCTCGGAGCACACCGCTGCCACCATTGACCAGGAGGTGTCTGATCTGGTGGATACCGCCTACACCCGTGCGGTCAACGTCCTCACCACCAACCGCTCCTTGCTGGATGAACTGGCTGACATGCTGGTGGAGCAGGAGACCATCGATGCAGAACAACTTCAGGAGTTGCTGCTTGCCCGTGATGCCAAGGTGGCTGATTACGTGTGATGGCTGACCCGGAGCTGGGCCGCGACCCGGCCGGCCTCCGGGAGTCCCTACGTCAAGCTCCGCTTCTGGCGGTGCTCAGACCCCGCGATGCGCTGCAGGCTGATCGTCAGATCAGTGCTGTAGCCAGAGCGGGGTTTTTGCATGTGGAGCTGGCGTTCAGTGCGGAGCCGTGGTGGGCTCCCCTGCTGCAGCAGTTGCCGCTGCACTGGCCTCAGTTGCGCTTCGGCGTGGCGGGCCTGCGTGATCCAGAGCAGCTTGAGCTGTTGCGCGATTTACCGGTGCGTTTCGCCATGGCCCCTGTGGGGAGCGAGGCGATGCTGGAGCGGGCAGGACAGCTGGGTCTCACCCTGGTGCCAGGGGTGTTCAGCCCCACCGAGGTGCATCGTTTTGCCGGTGCCAATCGCCAGGGACCCGTGAAGCTCTTTCCGGCAGCCAGTCTTGGCCCTGCCTATTGGCGTCAGCTGGCTGGTCCATTGGCCCCCTTGCCCTTCTGCATCGCCGCCGGGGGCGTGCACCCTGAGCAGCTTGGCGACTGGTTTGCAGCCGGTGTGCAGGCGGTGGCGTTGGGTTCCAGCTTGTTCGGCTCCGATGATCGGCTCAAGTCGGGCCACGCCGAGTTCCTGGAGCCGTATCTGAGCTGATTCGCGCGGGACCAGCGCCATTGTGGATGGCGAGACGCAAGTGCTACTTATGGGATTAGCCCCCAGTGCCTGCGCGCCATGGCAGAGCTCACGATCAAATTGAGCGATAAGGCTCTTTCCCTTATCGCCCAATTGCAGAAAGAGATCTTCAATCGCAGGCGCAAGAAGGTTCAGCCTTCTGGAGTGGTGGAAACCCTGGTGGAAAGTGCAGCGAAATCCCAGAGCGACAAGCGCTTTGCCACCTCCTGGAAAAATCTGGTCGCCGATATCGAGAAGGCAGCCAAGCTGGCTGATGAGCACGGCAGCAAGCCCAGCTCGCTCACCGATGAGGAGTGGGCCATGGTGCTGAGCTTCCGCACCCGTCCGCCCCGCAAGACGCCAACGAAAAGTGCTGCGGTGAAACCTGCAGCCAAGCGGCCCGCTGCCAAGAAATCAGCCCCTCGTAAAACCCGCAGCACCTCTGTGGCCAAGCGCATGGCCAAGGCTGCCCGCAAGCTGGGCAATGAAGCCGTCCCAGCAGTCAGTCAGACCCCAGAGGGGGCTGAGTCCCTCAGCAGCTGAGCGTCAACCGCACTGGCCCCGTTGCCGTAGGGCGTGATCGGCGAGCACCAGGGCCACCATGGCTTCCACCATCGGCACAGCCCGGGGCAGCACGCAGGGGTCATGGCGTCCCTTGGCCGCCAGGGTGGTGGCTTCCCCAGCGGCATTGATGGTTTGCTGCTCTTTGCGGATCGTGGCGGTGGGTTTGAAACCCACCCGCAGCACGATCGTCTCGCCATTGCTGATGCCGCCCTGGATGCCACCGGAGTTGTTGGTGGCGGTGTGCAGTGAGCCATCACCGGTGGGCAGGAAGGCGTCGTTGTGCTCACTACCGCGCATCAAGGTGCCGTCAAAGCCGGATCCGATTTCAAACCCCTTGGTGGCAGGCAGCGACATCACCGCTTTGGCCAGATCTGCTTCGAGTTTGTCGAACACGGGCATGCCAAGCCCCACGGGGGGGCGCCGCACCACGCACTCGATCACGCCACCGCAGGAATCACCATCGCGGCCGATGGCTTCGATGCGCTCGATCATCTGCTCGGCCATCGCTGCATCCGGGCAGCGCACAATGTTGGACTCCACGCTGTCCAGCGTTGGCGTGCTGGGGTCGATTGCTGCCTCCAGGGTGTGAATGCGTCGCACCCAGGCCAGCACTTCGGTGCCATGGAGCTGTTGGAGCAGTTGTTTGGCGACAGCACCAGCCGCCACACGGCCGATCGTTTCCCGGGCGGAGGCTCGGCCGCCGCCGCTGCGGGCCTGAATGCCGTATTTGGCCTGGTAGGTGGCATCGGCGTGGGAGGGCCGAAACGCCACTTGCATTTCCTTGTAGTCGCCGGGGCGCTGATCCTTGTTGCGCACCACCATGGCGATCGGGGTGCCCAGGGTGACGCCATCGAGCAGGCCGCTGAGCACCTCCACCCGGTCGTCTTCCTTGCGGGGGGTGGTGATCTTGCTCTGGCCGGGTTTGCGCCGATCCAGTTCGGCCTGAACAGCGTTGAGGTCGAGCTGCAGCTGCGGCGGACAGCCGTCCACGATCACTCCCACACCACCTCCATGGGATTCCCCGAAGGTGCTGATGCGGAACAGGCTGCCGAAACTGCTGCCCATGGCGTGCTCAAGCTCCCCCGAGCGTACGGGGACGCGGCTGTTATCCGTTTGCGGATCGTTATGCCCCCGCCAGGGTTAACGCCAGTTGGGCTGGCCACACTGCCAGAGAAGCCCTTGCTGGAGCCTTGCTGTGGTCCAAACGGTGTTGAGGCGCCACAAGGCTTCCTGTGTGCTCGAAGCCGGCGCGCTGCTCGGTGAAGGCCCCCATTGGTGGGTGGAGGAGCAGCAACTGCTGTGGCTGGATATCGAATCGGGCTGCATCGGGCTGTGGGATCCCGTGAGTGGTCGCAATCGCAGCTTTCCCCTCGGTAGCCACGGGGGCTGTGTGGTGCCCACCCTGCGCGATGACCTGTTGGTGGCCACTGCAGCAGGCTTTCAGCGCCTCGACCCCCACAGCGGGGAGCTCAGCGTGCTGCACGATCCGGAGTGGCATCTGCCGGGCAACCGTTTCAACGACGGCAAGTGCGATCCCTGGGGCCGGCTCTGGGCTGGATCCATGGCTTATGACTTCAGTCCCGGTGCCGGCAGCCTTTGGCGACTGGATTCGAGCCTGCAGGCTGAGTGCATGCGCAGCGGGCTCACCATTTCCAATGGTTTGGCGTGGAGCCACGACCGCAGCACGCTCTATCTGATCGATTCCCCCACCTTGGCTGTGCGGCGTTTTGCCCTCTCGCCCGAGGGCGACCTGCTTGATGACGGCGAGGTGTGCGTGCGCATTCCCCCCAGCTGGACCTGCGTTCCCGACGGCATGACCATCGATCGAGAGGGGATGCTCTGGATCGCTTTATTCAATGGTGGGGCGGTGACCCGCTGGGATCCTGATTCAGGCGATCACTTGGCCACGGTGGAACTGCCCTGTGCCCAGGTCACGTCCTGCTGTTTTGGGGGGGCCAAGCTGGATCAGCTGTTCATCACCACAGCTCGCCATCAGCTCAGTGACGAGGAGCTGGAGCAGCAGCCCCTGGCTGGTGGTCTGTTCATGGCTGAGGTGGGGGTGAGGGGTTTGCCTCCCCAGGTGTTCCTAGGCTGAAGCTCAAGGGCCAACGTCCTGGCTGCGCTTGAAGATGCCGTGGCGTGGTGCCAGCAGAAAGGCGAGCAGGAACAGTCCGGTTTGCATCAGCACGATGCAGCCGGCGGTGGAGCTATCGCTCCAGTAACTCACGATCACCCCCAACAGGCTGGAGATCACGCTGCTGGCAATGGCCAGCAGGGTCATGTGATCAAAGCGATCGGTGAGCAGATAGGCCGTGGCGCCTGGGGTTACCAGCATCGCCACCACCAGGATGATGCCCACGGTCTGCAGGCCGGCAACCGCTGCCAGCGACAGCACCGAGAGCAGGAGGTAATGCAGCAGGCCCGTGTTGATGCCGATCGAACGGGCGTGGGTGGGATCAAAGCAGAACAGCAGCAGATCGCGGCGCAGGATCAGCAGCACCCCCGCCACCACAGCGGAGATCAGCAGGGTTTGCTGGATATCGCTGGCCGTGATGCCCAGCACATTGCCAAACAGGATGTGGGTGAGATCGATGTTGCTGCGGGTTTTCGACACCAGCACCAAGCCCAGGGCGAAGAATCCCGTGAACACCAGGCCGATCACGGTGTCTTCCTTGATGCGGGATTTCTGCTTCACAAAGCCGATCGCCGTCACCGAGCCCACGCCGAACACAAAGGCCCCAAGGGAAAAGGGCAGTCCTAAGGCGTAGGCCAACACCACCCCTGGCAGCACGGCGTGGGACACCGCATCCCCCATCAGGGCCCAGCCTTTGAGGGTCATGTAGCAGGAGAGCAACCCGCAGACACCACCCACGAGGGCACTGATCAGCAGGGCGCGCACCATGAAGTCATGGCTCAGGGGCTCCAGCAGCAGATCGAGCAGGGGCATCAGGTGTTGGAGTCTGTGGAGGTGGGTCCGGTCAGCAGGTTCGGAGGCACCCCGCCGAAGGTCAGGGCCAGATTCTCGGCCGTGAACACCTCTGAGGTTTCGCCGTAGGCCAGCACGGTTTTGTTGATCAACACCACCAAGTCGCAGAACTCACGCACATGGCTGAGGTCATGGGTGGAGATCAAAATCGTGCGTCCTTCATCGCGGAACTGCAGAAACAGATCGGCCATGAGTTTCTCGGTGCGCACATCCACCCCGTTGAAGGGTTCATCGAGCAGCAGCACCGAAGCACGTTGGGCGATGGCACGGGCGAGAAAGGCGCGCTTGCGCTGCCCTCCCGAGAGGCTGCCGATCGGGCGCTCCCGCAGATCGTGCAGGTCCACTCGCTGCAAGGCATCACGCACGGCGATGCGATCCGATTGGCGCGGAATCCGCAGCAGATTCATGGCGCCGTAGCGGCCCATCATCACCACATCCCACACTGAAACGGGGAAGTCGCAATCGATGCTCTCGCTCTGGGGCACATAGGCCACAGCCTGTTCGCGTTGGGCTTCAGCCACGCGCAGGCCATTGATGCGAATGCGGCCCCGGGAGGGGCGCACAAAGCCCGTGAGCGCTTTGAAAAGGGTGGATTTGCCAGCACCGTTCATGCCCACCAAGCCGCAGATGCAGCCGGCCGGCAGGTGCAGTGAGGCGTCGTAGAGCGCCACGCTGCCGTTGTAATCCACACAGATCTGATCGGCTTCGATCCGCATCACTGAGAGCCCCCTTCTCCGCTGAGCCCGCGGCGGATCAGATCAACGTTGTGGCGTTGCAGCTCGAGCAATGTGGAGGCTGGACCGTCTGGACCTGAAAGGGAATCCACGTAGAACGTACCGCCAAAACGCGTTTCTGCGGCTTCTGCCACCTGGCGCTGGGCCTTGTCACTCACCGTGCTCTCGCAGAAGATCGCAGGCACCCGGCGCTGTTTGACGGTGGTGATCAGCTGGGCCATGCGCCTGGGGGTCACCTGGCTTTCAGCGTTCACCGGCCACAGGTAGGCCTCCTCCAGGCCGTAATCGTGGGCCAGGTAGCTGAAGGCTCCTTCACAGCTCACCAGCAGCCGGTGCTCCGCTGGAATGCCGGCCAGATCGGCCCGTAGGTCCTGGTCGAGCTGTTGCAGCTGGGCTTTGTACGCCTCACCGTTGCGCTGGAAGTTTGTGGTTCCGGCTGGATCGAGCGCACTGAACCCCTTCACCAGTTGGTCCACATAGGCCATCGCCCGTTGTGGCGACATCCAGGCATGGGGATTGGGTTTGCCGGCATAGGCATCGCCGCGAATCAGCAACGGCTCCATGCCATCGCTGAGGGTGAGTCGCGGCACATCCCCAGCGGCATTGATGAAGCGATCGGCCCAGAGTTCCAGCCCCAGGCCGTTTTCCACCACCAGATCGGCGCTGCTGGCCCGTTCCAGATCACTGGGGGTGGGCTCATAACCGTGGATCTCTGCGCCAGGTTTGACGATGGAACGCACCTGCAGGCGATCACCGGCCACCTGGCGTGCCATGTCGGCGAGCACGGTGAAGGTGGTGAGCACGACGGGGCGTGCATCGGTTGCTGTGTCTTGGGGTGCACGGTCTGCGCTATGGCAAGCGCTCAGCAGAACCAAGCTCAGCCCCAAGGCCAAGGAGCGAAGGCGCTGCTGCAGTGATGCCATGGCTGCGGAACAGATCCCCTGCGGGGCAGGCTAAGCGCTGTGCATTAGCCCCTGTTTCAGGCGGCTTGACGCACCAGGTTCAGTTCGCTCGGCCAATCAGCGCTTCACCATGGCCAGGGCATTGGCAGCGCACAACAAAAAGCCCCCACCGAGAGGCGGGGGCTTTCAGGTTCAGCTGAGCTGAAACCTTGTTGAGAGGACTTCAGCCTCAGCCGATGGCAGGAGCCTGG
>JAYKHZ010000144.1:0-2545 GCA_035286165.1 Synechococcus sp. | reverse complement strand
GATCCGCAGGATGCTTCAGCTCTCTACAACCTGGCCAATGTGCGCGGTTCGCAAGGGGACTGGCCTGAGGCTCGCGAGCTCTATGGCCAGGCTGCCCTCGCCCGCCCCGGCTTCGCCATGGCCCGCTCCAGCGAGGCCTTGGCGGCTTGGCAAGTGGGAGATCTCGATTGGGCGGAGGCGGAATTGCGCAAACTGATCCGTCGCTATCCCTTGTTCGCCGATGCTCGGGCGGCCCTCAGCGGCCTGCTCTGGCGTGAAGGATCCAGTGGTGAAGCCGAAAGCCACTGGGCCGCGGCGGCCGGGCTGGATCAGCGTTACCGCCAGGCCGACTGGCTGCAGCAGGTGCGCCGCTGGCCACCGCAGCCGACGGCGGATCTGATGGCGTTCCTGGCCTTGGAGGCGTCCTGAGATGACCCATGCGGCGTCCCTTGCCGACCGACTCAGCCGTGAGCTTCCTGAGCTGCTGGAGCTGCGCCGGCATCTGCATGCCCACCCTGAACTCAGCGGTGAGGAACACCAGACCGCCGCTCTGGTCGCCGGTGAACTGCGTCAGCTGGGTTGGCGGGTCCGTGAAGGCGTTGGCCGCACGGGCGTGGTGGCCGAATTGGGGCCGGATCAAGGGCCAACTGTGGGTCTGCGGGTGGACATGGATGCTTTGCCGGTGGAGGAGCGCACCGGTCTGCCCTATGCCTCCACGCGCCAGGGCTTGATGCATGCCTGCGGCCATGACCTGCACACCTGCACGGGTCTGGGGGTCGCGCGCTTGCTGGCCCAGGAGCCCCATTTAGGGGCTCGGGTGCGTTTGCTGTTTCAACCCGCCGAAGAGTTGGCTCAGGGGGCGGGGTGGATGCGCGATGCGGGAGCGGTGGAGGGCCTCGATGCGTTGTACGGAGTGCATGTGGTGCCGAATCTCCCGGTGGGCACGGTCGGAATCCGGCGGGGCTGTCTGACGGCGGCGGCCGGTGAGCTGGAGGTCCTTGTGCAAGGGGAGGGCGGCCATGGTGCCCGTCCCCATCAGTCGGTGGATGCTGTTTGGCTGGCAGCTCGGGTGATCACGGAGTTGCAGCAGACGATTGCCCGCCGCTTGGATGCGTTGCAGCCGGTGGTGATCAGCTTCGGCAAGGTGGAGGGTGGTCGCGCATTCAATGTGATTGCTGATCAAGTGCGCTTGCTGGGCACAGTGCGCTGTCTGGATTTGCAGCAGCACGCCCAGCTACCGGCCTGGATTGATGAGACGGTGCAGGGAATCTGTGCCAGTGGAGGCGGCACGGCTGTGGTGAACTACCGCTGCATTGCGCCACCGGTGCACAACGACCCGCAGCTCACGGATCTGTTGGAGCGTTGTGCGGTGGACTGTCTGGGCCGCGACAAGGTGCTGCCGGTGGAACAACCCTCCCTGGGGGCGGAAGACTTTGCTGAGCTGCTTCGGGATGTGCCGGGAATGATGGTGCGGTTGGGGGTTGCTGGGCCAGAAGGGTGTGCGCCGCTGCACAACGGAGCGTTTGCCCTGGAGGAAGACGCCCTCGGCGTTGGCATTGCGGTGCTCACATCCACCGTGCTGGCGTGGATCACGGAGAACACGTCGGCATGAACCAACGTCGCGCGGTGATTTGGGTTTCCCTTGGAGCGCCGTTGCTGATCCTGCTCGCGCTGCTCGCCACAAACCAGCGTCAGGGGAAGGACCGGGTGCAGGTGTTGCCCGCCGTGGTGGTGGGTTCGGGTCTGATCATCAGCAGCGCTCTCGGTCGGCAGCGCCGCCGCGCCAGGCTGTTGGCCGATCTCCAGCGGGCGCGCACCCCCGGCAGCAATCCATGAGTGAGACCGATTCGCAAAGCCCTGATCTCGATGCCCTGCGCCAGGCCATTGCCAGTGGAGATCCGGTCAAGGCGATGCCCGCGATCACGCAGCTCCGTCATTGTTCGGACGCTGAGGCAGTGCCGTTGCTGGTGCTGGGCACAGAGCAAAAGCCATTTCTGGTGCGTTCTTTGAGCTGCAGTGGATTGGGCTACAAGCGCACCGAACAGGGCTGGACTGTGCTGAGTTCGTTGATCACCGCCGATGAAGACCCCAATGTGCGGGCCGAGGCTGCCAACGCTCTGGCCAGTTACGGAGTGGAGCGGGCTTGGCCCTTGCTTCGTTCGGCCTTTGAAGCTGATGGCGCCTGGTTGGTGCGCTGCAGCATTCTTTCGGCCCTGGCGGAACAGCCCGACATTGATCTGGGTTGGTTGCTGGAGCTGGCGACCATGGCAATTGCCGATGCCGACGGCACGGTGCGGGTGAGTGGTGCCGAGATCCTCAGCCGGATCGTCCGTGAAGGGGGCAACGACCCCATCGGGCCAAAGGCCAGAGGCTTGTTGCAATCCCTGCAGCAGGACAGCGATCACCGGGTGGTGGCTGCCGTGCTCAATGGTTTGCAGGCCAGCTGAACGGGCCGTTGAGCAACGCTTGCTAGCGTTCAATCATCACTAGGGGTGTCTGGGTTTCACCATGAACCCGGACTGAGATCACACCCTCCGAACCTGATTCCGGGTCATGCCGGTGTAGG
>JAYKHZ010000143.1:0-3808 GCA_035286165.1 Synechococcus sp. | reverse complement strand
CGCGCCAGATGATGCCGAGCTTGTAGGTGAAGAAAATCTGCGACACGCGGATCGGCAGAGCCACCACAAAGCAGCAGGCGTAAACGATCAAGATGCGATAGAAGCCGTCTTCTTGCTTCGCCACCAGTGAGTTGGTGAGGTCTCGGGCGATGAAGCCAATACCGGCGTTGATGCCATTCACCGCCAGCAGCATCAGAACAATTCCAGCCAGCAGCAGCCAATGCAGCCAGCGGCGGCCGCGGAGCTGCTGGCGGAAGCTCACAAAGCTGGCTGCCCCCACAAGGAAGAGGGCCACAAAGGCCAGCCCCCACCAGCTCGACCAGATCGTGTGCAGCGTGCCGGCGACCCCGCCGAAGTACTTCTCTGTCAGAGCTGGTTGCAGCGTTTCGAGGCTGCTCATCAGGCCGGTCAGTCCGGCCAGCACAACCCCCCCGACGCAGAACAGCAGCGACACCAGCAGCCAGATGAACTGCCAGCCACTGGCTTGATCCAGGGGAAGGAAGAACGGCTGGGCGAGATGGCGCAGCTTGGTGAGCTGTTGGCGCAGGTTCTGCAGAGGGCTGGAGCCTGCGAGGGGGGTCGCTGTCATGCCGGCCATTCTCGCTACAGAAAGGCTTATCCGGGAGGCCAAGCCAGCGGACGACCACCAATCACGTGCACATGCAGGTGAAACACGGTTTGCCCGGCACCGGCGCCGCTGTTGATCACTGTGCGCCAGTCCTCCAGCCCCTCTTGTTTGGCCACCTTGGCGGCCACCAGCAGCAGATGGCCCAGCAGGGCCTCATCGTTGTCGCTGGCCGAGCGCAAACTTTCAATCGGTTGCCTGGGAATCACCAGCACGTGAACCGGAGCCTGGGGGACGATGTCGCGGAAGGCCAGGCAGCGCTCATCGCTGTACACCTCATCGCAAGGGATCTCGCCGCGCAGGATGCGCCCGAAGATCGTGTCGTTGCCGTCGCTGCTCATGGGGTTGTTGGGGGTGCGGCCTTGCTGTTTCTAGGTTGAACCCAAAGCCTGTGCTGCCCCATGGCCCTTTGCCTGATGCCCCTGGTATCGGCGGCCGCTGCCGCCTCCACTGCGGTCTGCGGAGCCCTGGCGCCCACCTGCCCCCAGATTCCCCTGCAAGGGAGCTGCCCTGAAGTGCAAGAGCAGCCCGCCCCCACTCCAGGGGATTGGCTGCAGCCGCCTGGGGTGTGAATGCGGGTCGGTTTGTTGAGCGGCATAGATGCCATTTCGGCGCGGTAAGCGCTTCAATGTGGTACGGAATTGATTTGTTACGGCCCCGGCCCATGCTGCATCGGCAGTTTCTCGATGAGCTCGCACAGCGGCGCCGCGGTCCGATTCGCAAGCGCCTTGATCCCGGCTTTCAAGATGCCGGCCTGGATCTGCTGCAGGCGGTGAATCGTCTGGCGGATCTCATGGATCAGCAGGATTCCTGTCTCGACGACCGCACCCGGGCAGAGCTCCACGACTACACAGAGGCTTCAATCCGGCGTCTTGAGCGCTTGCGTTACCGCCTGCAAAATCGCCGCAACAGCTGACGTCAGCGGGGAGTACTGGCTGCAACTGCTTTCAGCTTGTGCTGGCCCATTGCTGCACCGCAGCCCTTTGCGGCCTTGAGGCACACCCTGTGTGTGTGGAGGTGGATCTAGCCCCCGGCTTGCCCCTGATGCAGCTGGTGGGCCTGGCGGATGCCAGTGGCCGTGAAGCCAGGGAGCGGTTGCGTTCCGCGTTGCGCAACAGCGGATTTGGCGTCCCACAAACCCGGGTGGTGGCGAACCTGGCTCCCGCTGATCTGCCCAAGCATGGGGCTGGGTTTGATCTGCCGTTGGCGTTGGCCCTGCTGGTGGCCAGTGCTCAGTTGCCCCAGCAGCAGCTTCAGGGGATCTGGGCCATTGGCGAGCTGGCCCTTGATGGTCGTCTGTTGCCGGTTCAGGGGGTGCTGGCCTTGGCGGCGGCGGCGGCCCAAGCCGGCGCGAAGGCGTTGGTGCTGCCCCAGGCCAATGCCGTGGAGGCCCATCTGGTGGAGGCGTTGCCGGTGTGGCCCGCCGATTGCTTGGCCACGGCAGTGCGTGGCTTGTGTGGTGCTGGGCCCTGGTCGGCTCTCCCCCCTGCTCCCCCAGAGCCGTCGCTGCCGCCACTGCCTGATCTGGCGGCGGTGAGTGGGCAGCGCCATGGCAGGCGCAGCTTGGAATTGGCTGCGGCGGGGGGGCATCACCTGTTGCTGATCGGTCCCCCTGGTTGCGGCAAAACCCTGTTGGCCCGCTGCTTACCGGGGTTGCTGCCGCCGCTCACCCGCCCTCAGGCCTTGCTCGCCAGCCAGATTCACTCCCTTGCAGGGTTGCGGCCCGCTGGTTCAGGGCTGTTGCAGGCTCCTCCGCTGCGCATGCCCCATCACGGCTGCAGTGCTGCTGCATTGGTGGGAGGTGGTTGTGCTCCCCGGCCAGGGGAGGTGTCGTTGGCCCATCACGGTGTGCTCTTTCTTGATGAGCTGGCGGAGTTCAAGCCGGCGGTGCTTGATCAGTTGCGCCAGCCCCTGGAGCAGGGTGAAATTCTCCTCGCTCGGGCCCAGCGGGTGTTGCACCTGCCTGCGCGGGTTCAGTTGGTGGCTGCCACCAACCCCTGCCCATGTGGCTGGTGGGGTGATCCCCAGGGGGGCTGCCGCTGCGGTGAACAGCGGCGCCGCCAGTACTGGAGCCGCTTGTCGGGGCCGTTGCTCGATCGCATTGCCCTGCAGGTGGTGCTGAGTTCAGCGCAGGCCGAACCACTGCAGCCCCTCCCTGTGGAGGCGGCCAATGAGAGCAGTGCCCAGGTGGCTGAACGGGTTCAGTTGGCCCGGGAGCGCATGGCGGCTCGCAATCCCGGAGGAGCGGCCAATGGTGCGTTGGATTTTGAGCAGCTCCGCCCCCTGTTGCAGCTCAGTCAAGACGCTCAGAGCTGGTGGAGGCAGCTGCCTCCAGGGCTTGGCCTCAGCAGCCGAGCCCAGGCCGCTGTGTTCACGGTGGCGCGTACGGCAGCGGATCTGGAGGCTTCAGCTCGGATTGACGTTCGCCATCTGGCGGAGGCCCTCAGCTATCGCGGCCTCGATCGCAGCGTTGCAGCCCCTTAGTTCCTGCTGTTCTCCACACTTTCAACCCACACCTGACCCTGCGGGCGGGTGTCGCAGGTGATGGATCCATCGCTGCCTTCTTGGCAATCCCCCACTTCGAGTCGGCTTTGCGGATCCCAGGGGTCCTGGTCGTAGATCACCCGTTGCTCCAGTACATCCGCGTGGAGGGGGGCAGCGGGCCTAGCCAGTAAAAAGCCCATGGCCAGCGCCATGGGCAGAGAGCGAACAAGCACCTTCAATGGCCGTCTTTGTGGGGGTGATGCCGGAAGGGTTGTGGCCCCACATGGGGGGGCTGATGCGCTTTTTCCTCGCGGGGGTTGCCAAAGGCATGGGCCAGTGCTTCCCCCCACCAGACTTGCGCTGAACGGAACAGGTTGGCCATGGGGACCTCCTGATTGGGATATCTCCATTGTGTGCTTGCAGCCATAAAAAAACGCCACCCCTGGGGTGGCGCCACAAAAGGTTTCGTTGTTGATCAACGACGGCGACGACGCTGCTGTGCCTTGCGCTTGTACTTCTCGACGGGGGTTTCGTGGTGGCGCAGGCGCTTCAGGTCCGCAAAGATTCCAGCTTTGGACACCTGGCGCTTGAAGCGGCGCAGCGCCGATTCAATTCCTTCGTTTTCGCCAACGGTCACCTGGGTCATGAGAACCGGATTTGCTTACGCACGACAGAGCGTCAAATCCTATCAATTGCCGG
>JAYKHZ010000142.1:0-14736 GCA_035286165.1 Synechococcus sp. | reverse complement strand
CAGCATGCCCTGGGCAATCAGTGGAAAGAGTGAAGCCATGGCAAAGCAGGTGGCACTGCTTGCAGTGTGCTGGCTTTAACCCTTCACCGCAGCGATGAGGGCTGCCACCTGCGCCAGATTCTTCTGCCCGGGAGCGGTTTCCACTCCGCTGGAGGCATCAAGGCCGTAGGGGCTCAGCTTCAGTGCCTGCAGCTGCTCCAGCACGCTGGGGGCCGTTGTGGGGCTGATGCCGCCGGCCAGCCACCAGGGCAGCTGGGGTGTGAAGCCTTCGAGCAGCTGCAACGGCAGTTGTTGGCCGGTGCCGCCGTGGGCCCCGGCGCTCCAGGCATCCAGCAGCAGGCCATCCACGCAGTTGCTGTAGTGCGAGGTGGCTTGCAGATCGTCTGCGCTGCGAATGCGTAGTGCTTTCCAGAGCGGCAGTTTCAGGTGATCCCGCAGCTGGCTGCAGCGTTCGGGTGATTCCTCCCCGTGCAGCTGCACCACTTGATGGCCATGGCAGCCATCGAGCTGCTCCAGCTCAGCGTCGCTTGGATTGACCACCACCAGCACCCGCAGGGTTGATGGTGAAGCTGTGGCCACCGCCTCCCAGAGGGCGGGGCGCTGGCTGAGATCCAGGTGGCGAGGGGAGCGTTCCACGGCGATCACGCCGATGGCATCAGCCCCGAGCAGGGCCACGGATGCTGCCTGAGCGGGCTCGGTGAGTCCGCAAATCTTTAGCTGAACGGCCATGACCCGTTTCTAGGATGCAGTCAGAACTGTTGGGGGCACGGCAGGTGAGCAACGCCCCAAGTGGTCAGGGTTGGCGGGTGTTCAAATTGGCGGGGATCCCGCTGTTCATTCATCCCAGTTGGCTGTTTGTGCTGGTGCTGGCCACGCTGCTGTTCCAGCGCCAGTACCAGGGCAACGTGCTGCTCGGCTTGATCACAGCCCTGCTGCTGTTTCTTTCAGTGGTGCTGCATGAGCTGGGCCATGCCCTGGTGTCCCAGCGGGTGGGGGTGAAGGTGCGCAGCATCACCCTGTTCATGCTGGGTGGTGTGGCCACCATGGAGCGGGATCCACCCACCCCCCGTGGGGCGTTGCTGGTGGCTGCTGCCGGTCCGGCGGTAAGTGCCCTGCTGGCGGTGTTGCTGGCTGCGGGGGTGCACCCACTCAGCCATGCGTTGCCAGCTCTGGGCCAGATGGCCTTTTTTCTGGCCAGCCTGAATGCGTTCCTGGCCCTGTTCAACCTGCTGCCGGGGCTTCCCCTCGATGGGGGTCAGATCCTCAAGGCCTTGGTGTGGCAATCCAGCGGTAGCCGCGAGAAGGGGGTGCGGGTGGCAACCCGCAGCGGCCAGGTGCTGGCCTGGTTGGCGATTGGTGTGGGCGTGTATGCCTTCCTGCGCAGCGGCTCCTTTGGAGGGTTGTGGCTGGTGCTGATCGGCTGGTTCTTCCTTGGCTCGGCCCGCAATCAGTTGCAGTTGTTGTCTCTGCAGCGGGCGCTGCAGCACTTGCAGGTGCGCGATGCGGTGAGCCGGCGCCTGCGGGTGCTCGAACCCTCCGCCAGCCTGCGCAAGCTCAGTCAGCTGCGGCTCTCGAGCGACACCCCGCGCCCCGATTGGGTGCTGCTCTGTGAAGGCGGCCGCTGGAAGGGCTTCATCGATGATGGCGCCCTCAAGCAGGTCCCAGTGCAGCGCTGGGATCTTGATACCCTCGCTGAGCATCAGCGCCCTTTGAGCGATCTGCCCTCCATCAAGGAAACGGCGCCCCTGTGGCAGGCCGTGTTGGCCCTTGAGCAGGCCCCCCAGGCCCGTTTGTTGGTGCTCAATCCCGCTGGTCTTCCCGTGGGCACCCTGGAGCGGCCGGAGTTGTCGGAGGCGGTGTTGGGACGCCTGTCGGTGCGCCTGCCCCAGCAGATGTTGGAGCAGGCCCGCCAGCAGGGCGTTTATCCCCTCGGCCTTTCCTTGGCGCCGATCGCAGAAACCGTGGCGGCGTTGCCTGAGGTGAGGGCAGCCCATGGCCAGGGCTCCGGCCAGGCCCACTGAAGTGGAGCGCAGGCAAACAACCAACGCTGGGCCTCGGCCATCAGCAGCGACTCGAGCTGCTCAGCGCTGTTCCCATCGAGATGGGCTGGGGCTGAGTCGCCAAACAGCTGCTGCCAGAGCTGCTGATCCGGGTTCAGCTGGATCGAGCCATGCTGCAGCAGTCGCCCCTGCCGCCAAAGCTGGGCGCTACCGATCCGCTTGTTGCCGCCGCCATCCACCAAGTCAGCCTCGGTGGCACTGGCAAAGCAGTGGGGCAGGTGGCGCTGTTGCGGTTCGCTGCCGCCCTGAAGCTGCTGGCCCAGCTGCTGAAAGCTGCTCTGCAGCCATCGGTTGAGATCGCCATAGGCCTGGCGGCGGCCCCGGGGAGGGGTCCCCAGCGCAATGGCGTAGCAGAGGTCGCCCCCGTGCAGCACCGTGGCACCGCCACTGGGGCGCTGCACCCAGGGCAGACCGTGGGGTGTGGTGCCTGTTGGCGGGGTTTGATGGTGGCCGAGCGACAACGTGGGGCTGCTCCAGCGGTAGAAGCGCAGCAGCGCCTGGGGAGTGTTTGAACTGGCTCCTGTGCTCACCTGCTGCAGCATCCAGCGATCCAGCTGCATCTGCTCCTGGCCACCCAGGCAGAGGCTGGGCAGCAGGGCCCAGGACTGTCCAGCCATCGACGAAGCTGGGGACTGAAATCGGGGGCTTGGGTGCTCCAGCTCTTGCTGCTGCTGCCACTGGGCATCCTGGCGGGTCTGCTGTCGGGCTTGCTGGGGATCGGTGGGGGGTTGATTTTTTCGCCGCTCTTGCTGGCCCTTGGCTTGGCTCCCCATCAGGCGCTCGCCACCAGCACCCTGGCCATCGTGCCCACCACGGCAGCTGGTGCCTGGGCCCACTGGCGCCAGGGGCGGCTGCCCCTAGCGCCAAGCCTGGCCATTGGTCTGGCGGCTCTGATCAGTGCACCGATTTTCGCTTCGGTGGGCCGCATCCTCACGGACTGGCACCTGCTGGCGCTGCAGGCCGTCATGTATGCCCTGGTGAGCCTCAGCGTGCGGCCGCGCCAGCAGGCCCAGGAGGCAACGGATGCGATCCCGCCACTGCCGTTGCCGGGCCTGGCCCTGTTGGGCCTGGTGGCGGGCATGGCCGGTGGCTTGTTGGGTCTCGGTGGTGGTCTGGTGATGGTGCCGTTGATGGTGAACCTGTTGCAGGTGCCGATTCATCTGGCGATCAGGCTCAGCACCGTGGCGGTGTTCCTGGCCTCCAGTGGTGCCGGCACGCTGCTGGTGGTGGAGGGTCGGGCCCTGCTGCTGCCCGCGCTGCTGTTGGGGGGCTTGGCCTCGCTGGCCTCCCGCTGGGCCGCGGCGCGACTGCAGCGCATCAGCCCCCAGCGTTTGGCCTGGTTGCTGCGTTTGCTGGCCATGGCTCTCACCGTGGACAGCGGCCGCCGCGCTGTGGCCCTCTGGCTTCAGGCTTGAGGCCAGAAGCCTGAATCCACGCTGAAGCCCAGCACTGCGGCCATCTGGGAGAGCCGGCCGCGCAGTGGTTCCCCCTGCTGCTGCCCCCAGTGATCGAGCAGGAAGAGGCGATGGCTCATCCAGAGACTGAGGTCATCGGCATCAAAGCGCAGCCCTTCGCTGCGGCTGAAGCTGTGGAGCACCACCATGGCCACGTGGCGTGCCAGCTGACCGCTGCTGCGTTGCAGCAGCAGTGGCAGCCAGGGATGGAGGGCATCCGCCCGCAGGCTCCAGAGGCGGCATTCGGGAATTTCGCTCAGCTCACGGGGGTCCTCCTCGCTGCGGGGAAAGTCGAGCTGAAGTTCGAGGCGATCCTCCAGCTGCAGGAGCTCCGTTGGTGCCATTGCAGCGAGGGGCTCGAGAGGGCTCAGATCCAGGCTGCGGATCTGCTCAGCATGGATCGCAATCAGCACAGGGTCACTCATGGTTCGCGGCGGGCCACCCGCTGGCTCACATTCACGGCATGGTCGGCCATGCGCTCGATGCAGCGCAGCACCAGCACCAGATTGAGCTGTTGTTCCCTACAGCAGCCCGCGGTGCTGCAGGTGTCGGTGAGCTGCAGGAGCAGGCGTTCGTAGTCGCGGTCCACCAGGTCATCGAGGGCCTGCAGCCGTTCACCGGCACTGCTGTCCTCCTCGCTGACACAGTCGAGTGCCAGGGCCAGCAGTGAGCAGCAGCGATCCAGCATGGTGAGGAGCTCGCTGCGCAGCATCACCGGCTGGTGGGGCAGCAGCTGCTCCCCCAGGCTGGCCAGCTCCTTGCAGTAGTCGCCGAAGCGCTCCAGATCCCGCAGGCAATGCAGGTAGCTCAGCACTTCCCGCACCTCTCCGGCACTGAGTGGCCACTCGGTGAGCAATTCAGCGCAGCGCTCCTCCAGCTGGCGGTAGAGCTGGTCGATGCGGTCGTCGCCGCGGCGGATCAGGGGCGCCGCCTCCATATCAGGGCCGGCGAGCACCGCGCGAGCCAGCACGGCGGATTCCTCCACCATCGAGCCCAGTCGCAGCAGTTGTTGCTTGAGCTTGGAGAGGCCGTAGTGATCGTTCTCCGGTGGATGGGCCGCTCCGGTGAGCCGGCGCCAAGCGCTGAGCAGCAAAGGGGAAACCGCACCAGGCTTTCAGGCTAAAGCGGCTTGCCGTCAAGAGCTGTGACAGCCCTGCCCCAGCCGGTGCTCAACGCGAAAAAATAGGGCGATTCCTGTTGCGCTCCCATGGACACTGTTCTGTCTCAGGCTGAGATCTACATCGCCCTCGTGGTTGCTGCCCACGCTGGCGTGCTGGCGGTTCGTCTTTGCGTGAGCCTCTACCGCGCCTGAGCTCGGCAGCCTTGGCAGCCGGCGACTCCTGCGCTACAAGCGGTTGTTCGGCTCCTCCCTGGTGCGATCCGCTCGACGCTCTCCATCGGCTGCCAAGGCTTCAGTTCAAGTCCGATCCCATCGGGGTGGGTCGCACCTGCGCCCTGTTGAGAGCAGCCCTGCTCCGGTGGTTCTTCCTTCCGCAGACGCCATTGCGCGCGAGGAGATGCTGTTTGCCGGTCTAGGCCTGGCCTTGAAAACAGCCGGTTTGCTGTTGGCGTTGATCACCCTGTCCAAGTTGGCGGTGGCCCATCAGCAGCGTTTGGCTCGCCATGGCGAGATCCAGGCCGTGCTGCAGTTGCAATTGGACCGTCTGGCCTCCCAGAAACGAGAGCTGGATCGTCTCTTTTTCCGTGATGGTCATCAAGCTCTTTTGAAGGGCGAGGAGCAATGGATTGCTCCGAATCGCCGTCGCATCATCTGGCTTCCTGCAGAATCACAACTCCCAACCCAACCCTGAGCTCTTCCCCCATGACCAGCGCCTCGAACCCTGGCTCGGATCGACTGGCCATCGTCACCGGGGCCTCATCGGGAGTGGGTTTATGGACCGCCAAAGCCCTGATTGATCAAGGCTGGACTGTGGTGATGGCCTGCCGCGACGGAGCCAAAGCCCAGCGTGCCCTAATTGAGGTGGGTCTCGGTCGTCCTGCTGAGGCGATCATCCTGCCGCTTGATCTTGCTGATCTTGAGTCGGTCAAGGCGTTTGTGGAGATGTTCCGAGGCCTGAATCGGCCTTTATCGGCGCTGGTGATCAATGCGGCTGTTTACAAGCCCCTGCTGAAGGAACCGGAATGGAGTGCCCAGGGCTACGAGCTCAGCATGGCCACCAACCACCTGGGTCACTTTCTGCTGGCGCGGTTGCTGCTGGAGGATCTCAAGGCCTCCCCAGCCACAGACAAACGCCTGATCACCCTTGGCACGGTGACGGCCAACTCCAAGGAACTGGGCGGCAAGATTCCCATCCCTGCACCGGCTGATCTGGGGGATCTCTCCGGCTTTGCCAATGGATTCAAGGCGCCAATCACCATGGCCAGCGGCAAGACCTTCAAGCCAGGTAAGGCCTACAAGGACAGCAAGCTGTGCAACATGATCACCAGCCTGGAGTTGCATCGCCGCTTCCATGATTCAACCGGCATCAGCTTCAGTTCGCTCTATCCAGGTTGTGTGGCCGATACGCCGCTGTTCCGCAACAGCCTGCCCGCGTTTCAGAAGATCTTTCCCTGGTTCCAGAAGAACATCACCGGTGGTTATGTGAGTCAAGCCCTGGCCGGTGAACGGGTTGCCCAGGTGGTGGCTGATCCGGCATTCCGCAGTTCCGGCGCCCACTGGAGCTGGGGCAATCGCCAGAAAAAAGGCGGGCAGCAGTTTGAGCAGGAGCTTTCCGATAAAGCCAGTGATCCAGCCACGGCGCTGAAGGTGTGGGATCTCTCCAGCAAGCTTGTGGGCATCAATCCCTAACCCACCGCAACCGCTTCAACAGAATCAGTCCTGCGGTAGGGCAGCCAGGGATTCCTTGCTGCCCATCACCACCAGTCGCTCGCCGGATTGCAGCACCAAAGAGCCCGGGGGGTTCACCGTGAAGGCGTGTTGGGGACCTGCCGCCAGCACCGTGACATGGTGATTGCGGCGGAGATTCAACTGCCGCAACGACTGCCCTGAGAAGGCTCCCGGCACGAGGATTTCCTCGATGCTGTGGTCGGCATCGAGCTCCAGCCGCTCCAGCAGATTGGGACGCACCAGTTCCTCCCCGAGCCGCTGTCCCTGCATCTTCAGGGGGTAGACCACCCGGTCGGCACCAACGCGCTGCAGCATCTTCATGTGGATGTCGCTGGTGGCCCGGGCGATCACCTGTTTGACCCGGCTGCCGGGGGCATCTTTGGCAATCAAGGTGGCGGTGATGCTGGCTTCGATCGAGCCGGCGATGGCCACCACCACCGTGTCCACCTGAAGCACCCCCGCCTCCCGCATGGCCTCCTCATCGGTGCAGTCCACCAGGCGCGCTTCGATGGAGGGCTCCAGCTGGCGCAGATCATCGACGGCCCGCTCGTCATCATCGAGGGCGAGAACTTCAGCGCCCCAGCGCACCAGTTCTTCGCAGACAGCCACGCCAAAACGGCCCAGGCCGATCACGGCAAAGCCCTCTGCGGCCAGCCCGCGGCGATTGGAAGGAGGCGACCAGATCATGGCAAGCGGCGGGAGACGACCCAATAGCAGTCGATCACAGAATGATCTCCTCTTTGGGGTACTGCACGCGGCTGGGGGGACGCCGGCCGAACAGGGCTGAGAGCAGCAGCAGGATGCCAAGCCTGCCGATGAACATCCCCACCAGCAGCACCATCTGGCCCCAATGGTCCAGCTTGGCGGTGATGCCTAGATCAAAGCCCACTGAACCAAAGGCTGAAACGCAGGTGAACAGCTTTTCGAGGAAGGTGAAGTTCTCCTCCCCCAGGGCGCCGATGCCGGATTGGCCAAGCCCCAGCAGCAGGGTCATCAGCACCACCACCCCAGCGGAGGCCAGGGCGATCCCCACAGCGCGCAGCACCTGCTTGGCTGAGATGCGGCGGCGGTTGATCACCACCTCATGGCGGTCCTCCAGGGTGGCCCTGGTTGAGCAGAGCAGGACCGCGAACGTGGTGGTTTTGATGCCACCACCGGTGCCTCCGGGGCTGGCTCCCACAAACATCAGCAGGATCAACAGGAAAAAGCCGGCGTGGGAGAAGCTGTTTTCTGTGAATGGCACCGACACAAAGCCGGCCGTGCGGGCTGAGATCACCTGAAACAGGGTGAGCTGCAGCTTGTCCAGCAGCGGCAGACCATGCATCACACCACCTGGAGCTAGCCGCTCGGTGAACAGCAGCAGCAGGGTGCCGGCCACGATCAGCAGCACGGTGCTGCGCAGCACCACCCGGCTGTGCAGACTTAGCCCTCGCCACTGCTGGGCTGAGCGCCGATGGGTCCAGATGTCTTGAATCACACGCCAGCCCATGCCCCCCGCGATGATCAACACCGAGATCACCGCGCACACCACTCCGTTGCTCTGGTAGCGCTCGAGGCTGTCGCTCCAGAGGCTGAAGCCGGCGTTGTTGAAGGCGCTGATGCTGTGAAACAGCGAGGCCCAGAGGCGCTCGCCGCGGTTGCTGATATCGCGAAAGCCGAAGCTGTAGAGCAGCACGGTGCCAATCAGCATCATCGCTGTGGCGCTGGCCAGGATGGCTCGAAACGTGGAGCCAATTCCCCCCACCCCGAATTCATCGAGGGTGCGGCCCTGATCGATGCGCTGGCGTAGTCCGCCTCCACGCCCCTGCACGAATCCCTGCAGAAAGGTGCTGATGGCCATCAGCCCCAGACCCCCTGTCACGATCAGGGCGGCCAGCACCATCTGTCCGAACAGCGTGAGCTCGGTGCCCACATCGATGATCGACAGGCCGGTCACCGTGATCGCCGAGGTGGCGGTGAACAGGGCTTCCCATAAATCCACGCTGGCGGTGGAGCACAGGGGCGTGGCCAGCAGCAGGGTGCCAGCTGCAATCACCAGCAGCCCGCTGATAACCGTGAACTGGGGAACGGTCAGCTGCCGCTGCCAGGCGTTCATTGCAGCTCAAACAGCAGAAGGTCGGCGTTGTCGCTTTGGCTCACGATGCTGTGCTCCACTGCGCCTTTGAAGCCGAGACCATCACCCCGTTGCAGCGTTTGTCCATTCAGTGTGATTGAGCCATCAATCAGCTGCAGCCACCCCATGCTGTTGGGGCGCAGCGGTAGCTCCAGGCTTGTGCCCGGTTGTGGTTGGCTGCGCCACAGGCGCACGGGGCGCTGAATCGCCATCGCCTCCCCGCGGCCTTCCGGTTCGATCAGGCAGGTCCAGCCGTTGCCGATGGCAAAGGGTTTCTGCTCATAGCTCGGATCACCGCCCACGCGACTGGGCTCAACCCAGATCTGCAGCAGGCGACAGGCTGTGCTGCTGCGGTTGATTTCACTGTGCATGACGCCAACACCGGCGCTCATGCGTTGCACTTCGCCGGCGCGGAGCACGGCGCTGTTGCCCATGGAGTCGGCATGGGTGAGTTCCCCTTCCACCATCACGGTGATGATCTCCATGCTCTGGTGCGGGTGCATGCCAAAGCCCTGGCCCGGGGCGATGGTGTCGTCGTTGATCACCCGCAGCGGCCCAAACCCCATCCACTCGGGGTCGTGATGGCTGGAAAAACTGAAACTGTGCCAGCTGTTCAGCCAGGGCAGCTCGGTGTGAAAGCGCTCGCCGGCGGGGCGGAAGCGCTCAACGGATGCAGGGGATGGGATCAGCATGGTGCTCAGGCGCTCAGGGTCAGGGGCTGCATCTGCAGCAAGCGCTGCAGCAGATCGTGAATCGATTCGTCTTTGGCTGGTTTGGCGTAGTTGCTGAGCAGCTGGCGCCCCACCACCTGGGCGCCCAGGTGGGTGAGTTGAATCCGCAACGACAACAGCAGCTCCATACCGCCGCCACCGGAGAAGGTGGCGATCGCCATCGGTCGTCCATTGAACAGGGTGCGGAAGTCGTCGCCCTGCACCGACAGCCAGGCCACGGCGTTGCTGAACACCGGTGGGATCGAGCCGTTGTATTCCGGGGCGCAGATCACCCAATGGGATGCGCTCTGGAGCCGCGCTTGCAAGCCGGCCAGATCGGCTGGGTTGCCGTTCTTCTCAGCCTTGGGCCGATACAGGGGCAGATCCACCGTGGTGAGATCCACCACATCAGAGCTATGGCCCAGCTTGCAAGCTTCTGCGGCAAAGCGTTCGGCCAATTTGAGGTTTTCGCCATTGCTGGCGGCGATCACCACCACATCAACGGGTGTGGAGCTGCTCATCGTTGGCCCTGTGATCCGGAGTGAGCACATTGTTGTTTGTGCCGCCTCGCACCACAAGACGGCACATCAAAGTGGGTCAGTGACCTTTGGGTAACCCATGGCTGAAATTGGTGGCTTCAGCGGCAGCCATGACCACAGCAACTGTCGAGCCGAACTGGCAATGCGGGTGATTCAGGGTCGCTGGAAGCTGCCGATTTTGCGGGAGTTGTTGGAGGGCACGCGGCGGTTCTCAGAGCTGCTGCGTGCCCTTGAAAGCGTGAGCCAGAAAGTGCTCACCAGCCAACTGCGCGAGTTGGAGAGCCATGGGGTCGTCGTGAGAACTATTCACCCTGAGGTTCCCCCCAGGGTGGAGTACAGCCTCACTGAACTGGGCTTGGAGCTTTTGCCAGTGCTTGATGGCCTCCATGCCTTTGGTGAGCAGCTTTAGTGAGGACCGTTCACCAAGCGGATCCAGTCCTGCTGCAGGCTCATGGGAATGGGCAGTGGCCGGTAGTCACGGGCGTCGGGTTCGCCGTGGCGCTGCACAGCATTCACCATCAAGGCCGGTGATCCGCCGCGATTGATGGCGCCATGGGGAATCCCCGGGGGAATGCGCACCCAGCAGGCGTTCTCCACGCGCATAGCAATGGTGTGCAGCTGTTTGTTGTGCAGGACCACCAGATCCACTGCCCCTTGAAGCAGCAGGAGTTGATCGGTTTGCTTGCGGTGGCAGAACAGTTCGTGGGCTGGGGTGGTGCCCACCGTGGCGATCAGGGTTTCGTCACTGGGTTGGGGCGATGAAAACAGGGTGGAACCAGCCTGGCTGGAGTTCAACGGCAGGATTTCAACTCGCGATTGCGAACGCATCGGGGTAGTAAGAAGTACCCCGAGCGTGCCGTTGGCTTTTTTGGTTTGTTGTGTTGGAACCTACGAATTGAGCCTGCTGCTGTGGGCGGTTGCTAACCGATCAAGCGGCTTAGTCAAACCCCAACAGATCAAAGATCTCGCGATCTTTGAGTGATTCAGCTTCCAAGGGCTCCACATTGTCGAGCATGTTTTGTGCCAACCTCAGGTATTCGTTTTGCACGGCTTGCACTCCTTCATCATTGGGGTCCATTTCGAAGATCGTGCACTTCTTCAGGCGTGAGCGCCGGATTGCATCCACATCGCGGAAGTGGGCCATGGTGCGCAGGCCGGTGCGCTCGTTGAACTTATCGATCTGATCGGTGTCAGCCGAGCGGTTGGCCACCACGCCACCCAAGCGCACTTTGTAGTTTTTGGCCTTGGCTTGAATCGCTTGCACGATGCGATTCATCGCAAAGATGGAATCGAAATCGTTGGCCGTCACGATCAAGCAGTAGTTGGCGTGCTGCAGCGGTGCTGCAAAGCCGCCGCACACCACATCCCCGAGTACATCAAAGATCACCACATCGGTGTCTTCCAGAAGGTGGTGCTCTTTCAGCAACTTCACGGTTTGGCCCGTGACATAGCCACCACAGCCGGTGCCGGCTGGAGGACCGCCGGATTCCACGCACATCACCCCGTTGAAGCCTTCAAACACAAAGTCATCGGGCTGCAGCTCCTCGCTGTGGAAGTCCACCTCTTCGAGGATGTCGATCACCGTGGGCACCATCTTGTGGGTGAGGGTGAAGGTGCTGTCGTGCTTGGGATCACAGCCGATCTGAAGCACCCGTTTGCCCAGTTTTGAAAAGGCGGCCGAGAGATTCGATGAGGTGGTGGATTTGCCGATTCCCCCCTTGCCATAGACCGCGATGACCAGGGCTCCCTCCTCGATTTTCATCGCGGTGTCCTGGTGCACCTGCACACTGCCTTCGCCGTCTTCACGGCGGTTGGTTGTCGGTGTCAGCGTTGAGGTCATGGTTGCTCCCGCTTAAGGATGGACAGCGCCTGGGATGCCCGCTCCAGCCAACTGCAACTGGGGTGGATCAAAAACTCCCATGGCATGAAAGTTGATCTGCTGTAACGGTGGTTTGGTTCAGCTGGAGAAATGGGCCTTTGCCTCGTAAAGCACTTCATCAGTAATGGTGCTGATGCCGCGCTCTTGGGCATAGGTTTCTGTGTTGCGCTTCACCTTTCCGCGCACAAAGAAGGGAATGCGGCTCAGTTCCGCTTGCCCTGAAGGAGCCCAGCGCAACAGCTCAGCCTCCTCTACACCGGTGGCTTCAGCGGCGAGTTGGATGGGATCGGTGGCTGGGGGGCCAGCGGGCTTTTCACCCTTATGGCTCATGTGGCCATCCACGAATTCAAAGTCGTGGCGGAACATGCCGATCAGGTGCTCCTCCAGGCCCATCATCAGTGGATGCACCCAGCTGTCGAAAATCACATTGGCTCCCTCCCAGCCCATCTGGGGCGCGTAGCGGGCCGGCACGTCCTGCACATGCAGCGGTGAGGAGATCACGGCGCAGGGGATGCCAAGCCGCTTGGCGCTGTGGCGTTCCATCTGGGTTCCCAGCACCAGTTCCGGTGCGGCTTCGGCCATGGCGGCTTCCACCTCCAGATAGTTGTCGCTGATCAGGGCGGTGAGCCCGAGTTCCCCAGCGGCCGCACGCACAGCGCGTGCCTGTTCACGGCTGTAGCTGCCCAGGCCCACCACTTCAAAGCCCAGTTCGCGGGAGGCGATCCTGGCCGCGGCAATGGCATGGGTGGCATCGGCAAAGATGAACACTCGCTTGCCGGTGAGGTAAGTGGAATCCACCGAGCGGGAATACCAGGGCATGCGGCTGCGCCCGCTGCTTTGTGCCCTGGGCTCCAGCCCCAACAGCTCCTGCAATTCCCTGCAGAACGCCTCGGTGGCGCCGATGCCAATCGGTACGGTGCTCACCGTGGGCATGCCGAACTGCCGCTCCAGCCAGCGGCAGCTGCTGTCAGCCACTTCGGGGTAGAGGCAGATGTTGGCTTCCGCTTGGGGGATGCGGCTCAGATCGTCGGGGCTGGCGCCTAAGGGCGCCACCACATGGGTGTCGATGCCCAGCTCATCGAGCAGCACCCGCACCTCCCGCACGTCATCCCGGCAGCGGAAGCCCAGCAGGCTTGGCCCCAGCAGATTCACCCGGGGCCGGCGGCCCTGCTCTCGCCAGCGCTTGGGATCGGGTTTGCTCAGCCCTGTCGGCGGTAGTTGCCCTTTGAGCAGGGTGCGAATCAGTTGGTAGAAGGTTTCTGCCGCGCCCCAGTTCTCCTTCTTGGAATACGCGGGTAGCTCCAAAGTCACCACCGGCATCGGCAAATTCATGCCCTGGGCCAGGGCACCGGGTTGGTCCTGGATGAGTTCGGCGGTGCAGCTCTCCCCCACCAGCAGGGCCTGGGGCTGGAAGCGATCGGCCGCATCGCGAATGGAGCGCTTCACCAGCTCAGCGGTGTCACCCCCCAGATCTCTGGCCTGGAAGGTGGTGTAGGTCACCGGGGGGCGCTGGTCGCGCCGCTCGATCATCGTGAACAGCAAATCGGCGTAGGTGTCGCCCTGCGGTGCATGGAGCACGTAGTGCACACCTTCCATCGAGGCGGCGATGCGCATGGCGCCCACATGGGGTGGGCCTTCGTAGGTCCAAAGGGTGAGTTCCATGGCGCTCAGGCGAAGGTCAGGGCGCCGCGGCGGCGCAGGGGGCGGGCAAAGAGTTCAGCCAGGTCGCCGGCTTGGTCACAGCCATGGATTGGGCTGAACACCAGCTCGATCGACCACTTCGTGGTGATTCCTTCGGCTTCCAGCGGGTTGGCAAGCCCCATGCCGCACACCACCAGATCGGGATGGCTTTGGCGCACGCGCTCCAGCTGCTCCTCCACGTTTTGGCCTTCGCTGAGCTGCACATCAGCTGGCAGCAGGTCGAGTTCCTGCTGCTGCAGGTTGCGATCCAGGTAGGGGGTGCCCACCTCCACCAATTCCATGCCGCATTCCCGTTGCAGGAACCGACCCAGCGCCAGCTCCATTTGTGAATCCGGCAACAGAAACAGGCGTTTGCCCTCCAGGGTTTTGCGGTGGGGCTCCAGGGCGGCACGACCGCGATTCACCAGGGGCTCGAGCACAGCGCTGGTGTGCTCATCGGGGATGCCGAAGGCTTTGGCCGCAGCGCGGAACCACAGCTCACTGCCCTCTACTCCCAAGGGGTAGGGGCTGCTGATCAGTTCGGCGCCTTTGGCCTGCAGGGCCCGGGCTGTTTGCCCCAAAAAGGGTTGGGTGAGCAGCAGCTTGGTACCGGGGCCCACCGCTGGCAGGTCGGTGGAACGGCGCGGCGGCAGGCTGGCCACAGGGCCAATGCCGAGGCGCTCAAACAGCGTTAAAAAGCGCTCCTCCACCCCATCGGCCAGGGTGCCCACCAACAGCAGCTGGGGGAGTGTGCTTTCCGGCATCAACGGCACCAGGGCTGTGAGCGCCTGGTCTTCCCCCTGGGTGAAGGTGGTTTCGATGCCACTGCCGCTGTAGTTCACCACCTGCACTCGGCCGCGGTGCTGTTGGTTGAGGCGCTCAGCGGCTTTACCCAGGTCCAGTTTGATCACCTCGCTGGGGCACGATCCCACCAGAAACAGAGTGCGTATCTCGGGCCGCCGTTGCAGCAGATCAGCAACAACGCGATCCAGTTCCTCGTTGGCATCAGCCATGCCAGCCAGATCCCGCTCGCCAAGGATGGCCGTGCCGAAGCGTGGTTCGGCAAAGATCATCACGCCCGCGGCACTTTGGATTAAATGGGCACAGGTGCGTGATCCCACCACCAGAAAAAACGCATCCGGCATGCGCCGGTGCAACCAGACAATGGAGGTGAGCCCACAGAACACCTCTCTCTGGCCGCTTTCCTTGAGGACGTCCACAGGGCCTAGGCGGCAACGCTTACTCCTAATGCCGATCGCCGGGGATGTGTGGTACCCGGCGAGAAATCTTCGGGATCAGAGACGGCGGCGGAAGGCATCGCCAAAATTGCGTTCACCCCCTTCGCTGCTGCGGCTCAGCTTCCACACGTTGCGGCTGACGCGGCGCGCCAACAAACCGCCCCGTTCCACCACGGCGCTGCCCGGGCGAGCCCCCAGCAGAGCAGTCACTTCTG
>JAYKHZ010000141.1:0-4550 GCA_035286165.1 Synechococcus sp. | reverse complement strand
TTTCACTTCACTTCGATTTCAGTATCACTGCACGGGATTTCACCCCGGTGTGGAAGCTGCCGCAACAGCTCGATGCCCGCTTGGATTCCCCCACCAGTTGGGATCTGGAGCAGCAGCGCTGGGTGTTAGATCCTGATGGTGATTCCCTGCGCTTCTCCCTAGCCACCCCCCTGCCTGATGGCGTGAGTTTCAGCGATGGGGTATTGAGCGTGGATCCTGAGCATGCCGCCCCTGGGCGCTACACCCTCGACTTCAACGTCAGTGATGGTGCTGATCGACCGCTTGTGGCCGCTAGCACTGTGCTTCAGCTCAGTGGAGTGGCGAGTCCTGAGCCGGCCAGGTTGCTGCCAGTTGAGGTTGCCGATCGCCTGGCCTTCGAAGGCACTGTGATGGCTTTGCCATTGCAGTTGGATCGCCCACTGGCGGCTGCCGCCAGTCTTGATTGGCTGCTGCATGGCGGTTTCGATCAGGCTGAAGCGTTTACGCCGTTGCGCGGAACCCTTGCTCTGGAGCCCGGTTCAACGCAGGTGGTGTTGGAGCTGCAACTTCCTGATGACAGGCGCATCCAGCCGGCTCAGCAATTCTTCCTGCAGCTGCAGAGTGATTCCCCCGACTTGCTTCTGCCCACAAGCCCCTTGGCCCTGCGCCAGCTGGATAACGACGGCATTCCTGCTCAGCTGGAAACCCGTTGGCTCAGCGCGACTGAGGTGGAGCTGGTGTACAGCCCAGCTGCTCAGGCGATGGCCACCACGGGTTTGCGGATTGAATTGCGTGATCCCAGCGGTTCTGGTCTGTTGCAGCAGGCCCAGCTGCACGATCTCTTTGCCATGGGCTGGCAATCCCCCGTGAGGGATGCCACCAGCCTGGTGCTCGAGTGGCGTGATCCCCTGGCTGCCACCTGGCCTTCGCTGGCTGAAGTGAGCCTGGTGCGTTTGCAGTTGCCCCAGCCGTTGCCCGCCGATGTGGAGCTCATGGTGGCGGCCAGCTCTGGCCGCAGTGATGTGGCCGTGCATTGGTTGGATCAGCCTTGGCTGGACACAGACGCTGACGCGGCCCTCGACCCGGCCCGTGAAGCCATCACTGCGGCGCGGCTTGCTGGAGCACCTGTGTTGATTGAGCAGGAGTTGGCTGGTGCCCTTCGCTTTAGCGACCAGGCTGAGCTTGAGGTGGTGGATGTGGCTGCTCTGCTCGAGCGCCGCTTCAGCGGCAACCCCTCGATATCCGTGAGTACTGGGGGTCACAGTTTCAGCGTTGATCTCACCCCTGAGCTGCAGGAATCGGGATCCAGCGTGCGCTTGAGTGACACCCAGTGGGGTCTGCTGCCGCCGCTGGCTCAGGGTGCCAGTCGTCTTGGCTTGCAGGCTGAGCAGGTGATGGTGCTCTCCAGTGATGGTGGTCGTTTGGTGGATGTCTCATTGCAGCCCCTCAGCGATGTGGGTGTTGAAGAGCTGCTGCAGGGGCTCACCGTGGCTGGTGTTGCTGCCGGATCTCAGCCTCTGCAGCCGGTGTATGGGGTGATGAACTTCAGCTTCACCGATATCGAACTTGGCAGCCTGCAAACGGTTTGGATTGATCTGCCCTATCGCTCCGTGGTGGATGGCGTGCTCTCGAAGCCCGATGCTGATGGGGTGTGGTCTCCCTTCAGCTTTGATGCTGTTGATGGCACTGGCGCCATTTTCCATGATGATGATGGTGATGGCTTCGATGATCGCGTTGAGTTGCGCCTGCGTGATGGCGGGCGCGGTGATGCCGATGGGCTGATCAATGGCGTGATTGTCGATCCCGCCATCGCCAGCAGCAGTGATGCCAGCAATGACCCCCTGGCGCCCACGGATCTGCAAATCCTGTTGGGC
This sequence comes from Synechococcus sp., assembly GCA_035286165.1. Lineage (GTDB taxonomy): Bacteria > Cyanobacteriota > Cyanobacteriia > PCC-6307 > Cyanobiaceae > RCC307. The sequence continues at coordinate 2,697 of JAYKHZ010000141.1, read as the reverse complement.
GCCTTTGAAAGCGTTGGCTCCCTGGGGGGCAGTGGCGACAGCATCGATGCGGTTCGCTTTGAGGTGGCTGCTGGCCAGCAGTTGGCCACATTGCGGCTTGATGAGTTCAGCTCCAGTGGCGGTGCTGTGGAGGCCTGGATTTTTGCCTCCGATGAACCGATTGACCTGGCATCGCGCCAGCCATTGCTGGTGTCGGGTTCGGGCCTGGAGCTGATGCAGGGTGATCCCCTGCCGGCTGGTTCTTACACATTGGTGTTAAGGCAGCTGAGTGGACGCAGCAGCTATGTGTTGCGTGGTGGCTCTGTGCCGGTGCCTAGCACTGATCCGGTGTACGACGTCGTCACCAGCTTTGATGGCGTTGATGAAGGTGGGCTGCTGAGCTTCACCATTACCACTGAGCATGTGCCTCAAGGTGAGGTGCTGCATTGGAGCCTGCTACCGGCGGGGGGCAGTGCCCTCAACCCAGCTGATTTTGTGCCGGCGCAGCTGAACGGCACGGTGCAGATTGGCGCCGATGGCACGGCACAGATCAGCCGCCAGGTTGCTGCTGATCTGCTCACTGAGGGGGATGAGCGCTTCCAGCTGCAGTTGTTTGCTGATGCTGCCCGTACCCAGTCCCTGGCCCAGAGTGCTGAGCTGGTGATTCACGATCTCTCCATAACACCTCTGCCCTCCTTTGCGCTGGCCACACCGCGGCGCATGATCGATGAGGGTGATGTGCTGGTCGCTTCACTCACCACCACGGCTGTTGATCCTGGCACCGAAGTGTTCTGGCGATTGGAAGGTCTGGATGATTCCAGCGTCAGTGCCACAGACCTGCGCGGTGGTCAGCTCTCAGGTCAGCTGACCACGCAGTTTGATGGCACAGCGTTGATTCGTCAGCAGATCAGCCTCGATCTTCTGGATGAAGCCAGTGAATCCATGCGTTTAGCGATCTACGCCGATGCCCAGTATTCAGACCTCTTGGCCAGCAGTGAAGAACTGTTGATTCGTGACACCGCTCATCCTTTGATGGTGGCTGGTGAGTTGAACGCCCTGAGCTTGGTGTATGCACCAGATCAGATGGATTTGAATCAGCAGAATCTGGTGGTGGATGTGTTCTATGACTCTGACTGGTTCATACCCAGTGGCTTGGAGTCGCTTGCACCAGTTTTCTCACAGATCAACCTTTTGGATGATGTGGATGATCTTGATGGTGATTCACGAACTGATGGGTTGCTTCGCCTTACGCTTGATGATCTGGCGGCGGTGTTGCCTTCGCTTGATTCTCCCTCCCAGCTGGCTGAGTTGCAGTTCCAGGCTGCGAACGACCGTTTCGATCCCCTCACGGGCGAACCGGTTGTGGCTCAATTAAGCATTCAGGCCTCTAGCGATTCTGGGCCGATCGATTGGCTTACAGGTTCGTTGGAGTGGAAGGCCGCTTTGACGACTCCCTCCGGCTTCACCCTGGATTTCGATGGTGATGGTCAGGTGAGCTTGTACACCGATGGCATCTGGGCCATTCGGCGTTTCATCGGCCTGGAGTCGTGTACCACAGGTTTCTCTGATGATTACTTTGCTCAGAATGGAAGGCGATCAGCAGAGCAAGTGGATGCACTGCTCGATCAGGCTTTCGATGCTGGTTTCTTTGATTTTGATCAAAATGGAAAAACCAGCCTCTATACCGATGGCATTCTGCTGATCAGGCATTTGATCTCACCTGGATTGATCGATGCTTCGGCGGAAGTGATCTCGGCTGACTCGCCCTTTAAGACCACTCCATCGCTATTGAATGAGGTGTTTGATCAACTCAAACCCACCGCCTTCGAGCCACCCATCAACTGAGCTGCGCCTGCAGCTCCTTGAGTGTGCTCAGCACCTCCTGGCTGTGGGGACCTGGATTCACCCCCACAAAGCGGGCCCGCAGGATGCCGCCTGGATCAATGATGAAGGTGTGCCGTTGGCTGAAGGGCGGGATCCAGGAGCCGTAGCGCTTGCTCACGGCCCCGCCTTGATCGGAGAGCAAGGGATAGGCCAGCCCTTCGCTGCTGCAGAAGCTGGCATGTTTCTCGCTGCCATCGGCACTCACCCCCACCACGGCAGCGTTGATGGCTTTGAAGGCCTCCAGATCCCGTTGAAATCCCTGGGCTTCCAGGGTGCAGCCACTGGTGAAATCACGGGGGTAGAAATAAAGCACCAGCCAGCTGCCGCGGAACCCATCGCGGCTGAGCCGCTGGCCCAGGGCACCCTCAGCACCAGCGGCTTCCAGATCAAAATCCGGAGCCAGCTCATCGAGCGGCGGCAGTGTTCCCCCCAAAGCAAAAGCTGGCCGTGCCACCAGCTGGGAAACCCCAGCGAGGGTGGCACCGGCCAACAGGCGCAGCATCTGGGATCGTTGCATCGGCTCAGCCGTGAATGCAGGCGAGCCTAGTGAGCAACTGGTGCGGCTGGGATCAGCAGGATCTGAATCAGAGCTTGGCCAGGTTCACGCCCAGTTCCTTGGCGTAGGCACCCAGACCTTTCTTCTGGATGGTGCGCAGGGCGGAGGTGGAAACGCGCAGCTTCACCCAGCGGTTGCCTTCGGCCCACCACAGGCGACGCTCCTGCAGGTTCACCTGTTGCAGCTTCTTGGTGCGCACGTGGGAGTGGCTGACAGCCATGCCGTTGTTGGCGCGCTTGCCGGTGAGTTGGCAGACCCGGGACATGACTTCAACCTTC
>JAYKHZ010000140.1:0-6136 GCA_035286165.1 Synechococcus sp. | reverse complement strand
TCGCGGGTGCTGAGGGTGCCTTCGGCGAATTTGCTTTCGGCAGTGAGGCTGCGCTCGCTTTCCATCAGATGGGGATTACCCATCACCTGGCGGTAGGTGGCGCGGACCAGTGCGTTGATCTGATCGGCGGAGTCGCCTTCGCAACGCTCAAAGGTTTCTTGAACGCGTTGTCCAAGGCCAAACCCCACATAGAGGTCACCGCGCATCGGTGCGCTATCGCCACCATCAGCGGTGCTGCGCTTCACGGGCTCGAACATCCCGCGTGCGCTGCCGGTACCGGTGAATCCACCAGCCGCGTAGCCGCTGCGGTACACGTGCGTTGGAGGATTGATGCGAATGGCGTACCCCTGAGCCAGGTTGCTCAGCAGTTGGCTGCGGCTGCCGACGGCTGTGTCGCTACCAGCAAAGTTTTTCTCCAGTGCGGCAATGCGATTGAAGCTCGCCTGGGGCTGGCCGGCCTGGCTGTTAAAGCTGCTGGGGTAGGGAACGGTGTCTTCCCCGAAGGTTTGTTGGTACTCGTCTGAATCAAGGATGCTGTCGATGGCGGCATCGAATCCACCTTCAGCCATCAGGGTGACCTGAGCGGTGATTTCCGCTTCACTCACAGGACCGCGCCCGAGCAGGTGCTTAAAGCTCAGCTCAACAGAGCGGTGGGGGCCGACAGCCTCGAAATAACGGGAGCGATAGAACTCCGACTTGGCGATGGTGCGGATGAATTCCCGCACGCTGATGTCGCCGTTGCGCAGCATGGATTCCGCGCTGGTTGCGCGCTCGCTCTCCATGGGCTGCACGTTGCCAAACACCTGGCGATAGGCAGCGCGAACAGCGATTGCAAAGGCTGTTTCGTCGTCTGCGGCAAACGCATCCACAGAAGCCTTGCTCCCTTGGTTGCGGAAATCACCGTTGGTGACGGCTGCGTTGGCTGAAGGGGTGCGTGTCCGCGAAAAGGATACGGGGCCTTCAATCAGTTGGGCTCCGCCGAAGCCGAGGGCGGACGAGCTGTTGGGGGACATGGAATACTGGGGAAAGGAGAGCCTTGTTTGGGAAAGCAGGCATTACTCCCTTTAACCGCCAACTGCTTTGCCAGTTGGCGGTTTTTTTATGGGGAGTGAGATGTTGCGGCAGGCCTACGCTGCCGCGGGCTGGTTCAGCTCACGGGGGTGATGCTGGCGATCTTGCCGCCCTCGGCATGGATCCGTTTGAATTGCTCGGAGAGCTTGTCAAATGGCACGTAATACACCCGGTTGGATCGGGTGTAGCGCGAGATGCGGCGCACGTTGTTGGCGCTGTAGGCCGTGACTTCCACGCGGTAGGTCTTGCCCTGATCGCCTGCACCAGAACCAAGGCGCGTTGCGGCGTCTTGCAGGTTGTTCGATGGGCGGAAGCTCCAGCCCTGGGTGTCGTTCGATGAGGGAGGAACCACCGCCATCGGACGGTTCTGGTAGGCGTTGCCACCCAATTTGCTAGTGATGCCTGAGAGATCTCCTTTCAGGCTGCTGCTGCTGTTGCCCCGCAGAAGTTGGAAGCTCCAGGTGAACTCCTGCATGGTGCCGCAGCTTTCGGTCTTCCAGCCGCGCTGGTAGGGCACCGTCCACTCGCCAAAAGTGTTTTGGTAGTCGTCGGAGTCGAGGAAGCTGTCGATGTCAGCTTCGTAGCCGTGGCTGTCGAGACGCTCGGCGTGGACGCGCATCTCGTTGAAATCAACGGGTGCACGGCCCAGCAGATGACGGAAGGCAAGTTCGATGTAGCGATAGCGAGGGCAGCTATCAAAGAAACGACCGCGGTAGAGCTCGCTCTTGGCAACCTGCCGCACGAACTCACGCACGCTGATTTCGCCGAGCTTGAACTGGGACTCGGCAACAAGCTGACGCTCGCTGTCCATGACGTAGGCGTTGCCTAGCACCTGCTTGTAAACAGCGCGGATGAGCTGCTCTTTCTTGGCGTCGTCATCTCCAGGAATCAGCTCGAGTGGAGCTTCGCTTTCCGCTGAGAAACGCTCGACCCCCAGAAGTGAGGCTGGACCGAAAGGCATGGAGGGCTGTACAGCACGGCTTGACCATGATCAAACGGGCTGATTGCTCCTGGCTGAGTTCTTTATAAAGCTCAACCAATTGTGTCTTCCCATTGCGTGACATCACGCTTTTTGGGCTGCGTCGGCATGTGCCTGCTAAAGGGCAAGCCTGTTTGGCCGGGCTTGGCTTCAGCCACCGGCTTCGAGCCCCTCGCGGGTGTGGCGCCGCGTGAGGGGGTTCCAGCAGTCGAGTTCTTTGTATGGACGGCTCATCAGCGCTTGCCTTTGATCGCCCAGGCCGATGCTGCCACTGAAATCGGCGCCCTGAATGGATTCAGCTGTTTCCAGGCCGGCGCCGGTTAGATCTGCGGCGCGGAAATCACAGAAATCAAGCTGGCATCCGCCAAAGCGGGCCCCGCGGCAAACGGCGCCTCGCAGGATTGCAAATCGCAGATCTGCCCCAGTGAGCCGAACGTTCTCGAGTACAGCTCCGCTCAGATCAGCTCCACTGAGGTAGGCCCCCATCAGGTTGGCCCCGCGCAGATCCATGCCGCGCAGATCGGTGTTGTTCAGAAAAGCGGCATTCAATTTCGCGCCTGGGCCAACGGCGCCGCAGGAGCGCTGGTCAAATCCTTCAGGCCATTGGGTGTGTTGGTCGTAACGCGCTAGGCGCAGGTCAGCGCCATCAAGGATGCAGTTGCTGAGGTCTGTGCCGCGTAAATCAGTGCGACACAGCCTGGCTTTTGAGAGGTTGATTCCCTTGAGCTGCATGGCACGCCAGTCGGCTCCACGCGCATCCACTGGTCCCTCGTCGGCTTGCTCCGGCTTGAACAGCTCGGGTGGGGCCCAGCTTTGAAGGTTGAGGGGAGCGTTGGCAGTCAATGGAATGGATCAACCTCTTGGGGTGGCTGCAATTGTGCCCATCATTTGCCAGTGCTGAGCATTTCGCCGGCGATTGTCAACACAATGCGCACCACCTCGAAACTGCCCACGGCGAACAGACCCAGCCAGACCTTGAGTGCCACTTCGGGGTTGATCTTCTTGAGCCAAGCGGGAGGCTCCATCATCATTTGCTGAGCTACCACCGGGCTGGGGGCCCGCTTTTGCAGACTGTCGCGCCAATCGGCGCCGTAGCGCGGGAATTGCTGATAGATCGGAAGCTCCCCTGTGGCTTGGCCTGGAAGCTTTCGAGAGCGTTGCTCCGGCACGGTGTCGTAGCCGAAGTTGCTCATGTATTCATCACTATCAAGCAGCTGATCAATAAAGGCGGTGAAGCCCTTCTGCCCAATCACAATCGACCAGGCTCGCCGTTCAGCATCCCCGTGCACGGTGCGCCCAAGCACACGACCAACCACCTGATCAACCATGCGGTAGTTGGAGCTGCAGTTGTAATAGCCCTCGCTAAAACGACGCGAGAGCAAGAGCCCACGCACAAAATCGCGCACAGTGATATTGCCATTGCGCAGCTGCGATTCAAGGTTTGAATCGCGATCAATGCGCATCGCATGGAAGAAAATCTGTCGGTATGCGCGCTCAATCAGGGCATCAACTTCGCTGTTGAAGTTGTCATGGCCAGCGCCTGCAGCGCCAATGGTTCCACGCCGGTTGCTGTGAAGATTCCCGGCTAAATTGTCAACCCTGGCGTTCTGCGTGGTCAGAGGGTAGTTGAGCAGGGGGATCGCCATGGAGTGCTTGGTGCTGCCGTTGCATCGGCAAGCATCCTGCACACTCCACCCGCTTTTTTTTCATACGCTTAGCAGCTCGTAACGACAAATCCGCCAATGCGCTGCTCCAGCTCATCGAGGGCTTGATCCAGCAGTGCGACATCCTGGCTGTTCGTCAACGCGCCAAAAGCAGCGCCTGCTCTGCTGCGTAACCCCGCAAGGGCCAGAAGCAGGGCGTCAATCGGGACCCCTACCGCGTGATACAGCTCCCCCAGTGCCTCCATGCCATCGGGGTCGCACACCTGGGGGCGACCAACGGCCACTCCGTAGAGGCACACCCGTAGAAAGTGGAAACAGTCACGCCAGCAGGCCTCAGCTCGGTGTGCAGGATGCAGGGCTCCGCCTGGCTCAACCAGCTGCGGTTGGTGTTGCAGCAGTTCCTGGCGTGTTGCATCCACCAACTGCTCCGCCTGCTGCTGGAGTGCGTTGAGGGCAGTGGCATTCACGCCAGATGTGGAGCAGAGCTGATTGATTTCAGCCTCGCTGAGCAGACGTTTTGCCTCATTGGCTTGCTGCAGTAATTGCCGTACTGGACCTGGGATGGTCTTGTCTCGGTGAAGCCCAAAAACGTGTGCTTTGCGCGCCAGGGTTGCAATCTCGTCAGGCGATGGGTGGCTCATGGTGCTGTCGGCCTTTGGAGTTCGTCTTGATTGGTGACCGGGGCGCCGCTGAGCCAGCCATGTCGATCGAGATAGAACGCCCAGGTGAGATCCTCTCCCAGTCCAGGACATTGCAGTGCCACCAGGTCAGCCTGGGCATTGCTGGCTCCAAGTTGTTGCAGCAGGGTGCTTGCAGCAGAAGCGCTTTCAATTTTGCTTGTGCGAATTGCGGCACCAACAATCCATGAAAGCCGCGTTGAGTTGAGAGGGCCTGAATTGCTTTCGCAGGCCACTAACAGGTTCCCTGCAAGCTCAACTGATTGGAGAGTGTCACGCCAAAGTTCAAGGTTTTCTGCTTTGAAATCAAGCCTCACTTTGCCGTTGCCGGAATCCAGTACCAGTTCCCGTTGAGAACCCGCCGTATCCATCAGCTGTTTCAAGGCTTCTGCTGTGGCGTTCCTCATGCGGCGTCGGCTTTTGTTGCAACTGTAGGCGATTGGATTGGTGCAGCTCAGCTCTCGGGCCAGGCTGTTGCACATTCATCGCGCCAATCGACATAGCGATCAAACTGAAAGGGACCCGCCACTGAGCCCCAGAGGTGCTCATGGCTGACAGGGTCATGGCCACGATCAATGGTTTGCATTCCACTGGAATTCAGCTCGAACTCGCTAACCAGGTACGACGTGCTGCCGCGACGGGTCACGAGGCACCGGCAACCAGGTTCCACGGTTCCTCGAAAGCCTGAACTGGTGGTCTCAACCAGGTAGGTGCAGCCTTCGAGCAAGTTGAGATCTCCCTCGTCAATCGACTGACGCCGGCTGGGATCCTCCTCTTCAATCGAGCCCCAAAAGCGCTGGTCATCGCGAATCGAGTAATTCATGATCAGCAGCCCCCGCTCCGCACACCGCGTGGGCCGAAGCACGCGCACGCGATAGGGCTCTCCAGGTGCGATGGCATACGCCTGTTCGAGGAGCAGCGACCCTTTCGCGAGTTGGGGTAGAGGTCTGAACCTCACCAGGATGTGGCCGTAAAGCGGTGGATTTTCAAAAGCCTGCTGCTGATTGCTGAATCCCCCGCAGAGCAATTCAGTGAGGCTCTTGAGTTGGGTATCCATGGCCTCGAGTACAAAGTGCTCAGATTGACACGCTGTGGAGGGATGGACACCCTCTTCAGCATCGATACCATCGGCCCGTTCTCCCCTGAGGGGCTGCGCCATGGCTGAGTCTGCGAACGGAGCGTCGATTGAGTTCATGCTGGCGGAGCAGCTGCATGGCTTGATCGATCTCACCACCACCCTCACCCAGCGTCTGCTGCAGCTGGAGCAGCGCCTTCAGCAGCTGGAACAGCAGCCGGCTCAGGCGTTGAGCGATGAGCGTCAGCTCAGTGAAGAGCTGCTGCTCCAGGGTGATGCCCAGATCCTTGAGCTTCAGCAGCAACTGGCCCTGATTCAGGCGGAGGCGAGTCAGCCCCAGCTCACGGTGATCGAGGGCAAGCGGGAGCCGGCCGAAGCCAATCAGGAAGCAACGCTGGGGCGGGCCTTTGATGACGGTGAGTTTCTTGATGAGCAGAGCGCTGATCTCGCCGCTGAGGAGCTGATGGGTGACGACGACTCTGAGTCGTCGTATTCAGCCTGACGTCTGCGCTGAATTGAGCAGACTGGGTAGGCCTCAGCTCAGGAGCAGCTCATGCCCCAGCGGCGCCTGTGGCTGCTGTTGTTGTTCGCTCTGGCTGGGTTGGCGAGCCTGCGTTTGCTCAACGCACAGCTGAGTGTGGGCCACTCCATCAGCGTGATGGTGGAGAAG
>JAYKHZ010000139.1:0-3143 GCA_035286165.1 Synechococcus sp. | reverse complement strand
TGCATGCCGACCAGATTCATCTGCCCTGGGAGGAAACCGCACCGGATGGCTCCAGCGTGGATGGCTTCGCCCGACGAGAAGAAGATGCTCTGCGCTTGCCCCTGTTCGCCGGCACCGATGGCAATGCCGTTCGGCCCATTCCCAGTGGAATCAGCCAGCCCTACTCCACCGATGCAGCGGTGATGCCCCTGCTGGGCTCCAGCGAAGCCGACACCCTGATCGGCGGCGATGGCAACGACCGCCTCGAAGGGCTGGAAGGGGACGACGTGCTGATCGGCGGCGGCGGCAGCGACCGGCTGGTGGGGGCTGATGGGGCCGATCGCTTTGTGCTGCGCTCCGCATCGGAATCCACGCTGCTGGCCCCTGACCTCATCTATGGCTTTGCCGCCGAGGATCGGCTGGACTTGAGTGCCTTGGGCCTGGGCGCTGATGAGGTGCAGATCAGCGGCAGTGCTGCTGATGGCTGGCTGGTCACCGCCGCAGGCAGCGAACTGGCCGTGAAGATCTTTAGCGATGGCCTCAGCAGCACCCAGCTTGAGCTGGGGTGATGAACCCTCAGGCCAGCGAGCAACAACAGCAAAATAATGTTTGTTGCCCTTTGCACCAAGGGATCTGACCCATCTCAGTGATGTTCAAACGCCTCGGATTCTCGCAACAGGCCATCCAACTCACCGTGGTGGTTCTCACCTTCAGTTGGGGCGTTTACACCTTTGTATGGCGGGAATATCTCTTGCCGCGCCTACAGCCAGCGAGCCTGGACATCACCACCAGCGTTGAAGAGGTGGGCGCAGAAGGCTCCGACCTGCTGCGCATCACCTTCAATGTGAGCAAATCCAGCGGTGCTGAGCAATCACATCCATGCAGGCCGCTGGGTGCTCTATGAGCTGAAACGGCTGCCTCCTGGAGATGGCAAGGGCTTTCAAGAGCGCTTAGACAACTTTCTCGCCAACGGGAAAGCCCATGTCGAGCGGGCTTCGGTGGTGGATCGCGGCAAGCTTCTCGCCACTGGAGAGCTGTTCTCCAACAGCAACTTTGAAGCCGGCCAAAGCCGGCAAGACACCGTGGTGATCAAGGTGCCTGCCAGCACCCGTGAAGTGCTCCTCAACACCTTTATGCCCTACGGGCTTGAGAGCGCGTCCAATCAAGCAACTCCAAGCGTGAGCTACGAACTCAACGCCAGCGCAGGCCTCACACCTGTGCTCTGCAGAACAACGGAGACCTGCACAGCGTTGGACAGCGAAGACTGGAACAAGCCCAGCTTTAGCTCGGGGTTACGCCTGCTGTTCCATGAAGAAAGCTTTGCCCTGGGCGCGAGGCCCAAATCAATCCGGTTGCGTTGACGGATTACTTCAGTTGGTGCCACCAACACTGAATTGAAACCCTGTAGGCGCAGGCTGGATTGAGGCGCAAAGGAGGGGTATGGGGTTCTTTACAACCCTCACCGAAGCCATGGCCAGCCGCAACACCCTGCTGGTCACTGGTCTTGATCCCAACCCTGAAATGCTGCGCCATTGGGCGATCAATCGAGGCCTGGCCGGTGGCTCGCTGCTGAGCCAGGCGCGCTACTGGTGCAAGTCGGTGATTGAGGCCACCAGCGATCACGTCTGCGCTTACAAACCCAGCCTCGGCTTCTACCAAGCCATGGGCTCAGCTGGGGTGGAACTGCTGCTGGAAGTGCGCGAATTGTTGCCGCCCGGCCTCCCCCTGATCGTGGATATGAAGCACGGCGATCTGAACAGCTCCAGTGCCATTGCGGCCTACCTCTTCCAAGGACTACAAGCCGATGCGGTGACACTGAATCCCCTGGCCGGTCAAGACATTGCCGCACCGTTTCTGCTCTATCCAGGCAAAGGGGTGGTGATCAACTGCCACAGCTCCAACCCGGCGGCTCGAGTGCTGCAGCACTACCCCGGTGACGCCAATCCGCTCTACCTGCAACTGGTTCAAGAAAGCCAGCGCTGGGGCACACCGGAACAACTTCTACTGGAGGTTGGCACCAGTGATCCTGCGATCCTGCAACGGGTTCGCGAGGCAGCCCCCGAGCGCTTTGTGATGCTGCGCTCGCTCTGGGGAGAAGAAGGGAACCTGCAACGGTTGCTGGGTTCAGGCCTTAATCCAGCTGGTGATGGCCTGCTGCTGCCGTTGCCGCAAAGCCTGCTCAATGGCAGCGACATCAGCCGCAATGCCGAACAACTAAAAGAGCGCATCAACCAGCTGCGCAACGACCATCTCGAGAAACAGCGGCAAGCCACCATCTCAACTGAGGGGGGGCAATGCCGTATCTGGCCGCAAACCCACGACCAGACAGGACCCAGTGCAGCACTGCGCGATCTGGTGGTGGATCTGTTTGACATCCAATGCCTGCTGTTCGGGCGGTTCACCCAGGCCAGCGGTGCCGTTTTCAACTACTACGTGGATTTGCGCCAGATCATCTCGAATCCAGCCCTGTTTCAACGCGTATTGAACTGCTACGGCCAGGTGCTGCGATCTCTCGCATTTGATCGCATAGCCGGCATCCCCTATGGATCACTACCCACCGCCACTGGGCTATCGCTGCAGCTGCACAAGCCCTTGATCTACCCCCGCAAAGAGGTGAAAGCACACGGCACCAGGCGTTTGGTGGAAGGGGAATTCAACGAGGGGGAAACAGTGGTGGTGGTCGACGACATCGTGATCAGTGGCGGCAGCGTGCTCGAAGGCATCGCCAAACTCGAACACTCAGGCCTAAAGGTGAACGATGTCGTGGTGTTCATTGACCACGGCGGTGAACAGGATCCCCGGGCCAGAGCGCGCCTGGCCGGGCAGGGGCTCCAACTCCACGCGGTGCTCACCATCGAGCAAATCACCGACATCCTTGAAGAGGCCGGTCGCATCAACGCTGCACAGGCAGCCGAACTGCGCCATGGAGACATTGATCAGCCGAGCTGATGGGTGGCATCAGCGGCGGCAATCCCGCCGATCCAGCAAAGGACCGTTACAACCGCGCAATCTTCCGTTACATTGGGCGCGTCGGATTTCCGACCTTCCATACCGCTCTTCGGAGCAACCTTTCAACGGACTCATGCAAACCACCATTCAGCAGCGCTCCGGCGCTTCTGCGTGGCAGCAGTTCTGTGAGTGGGTCACCAGCACCGACAACCGCC
>JAYKHZ010000138.1:0-3347 GCA_035286165.1 Synechococcus sp. | reverse complement strand
AGCTGCTGGCCCTGGTGGCAGCCCGCGGCGACCATGGTCTTTTGATCGCCCGTAAGCACATGGGCTGGACCTGCACCGGCTTCACCGGGGCACCGCAATTGCGGCAACAGTTGATGCGTGCCCCCACACCCAAGGAGGCTGTGGCCCTGCTCGATGCCAGCTGCCAGCGGCTCGCGGCTGAACAGGCATAAAAAACCCCACCGACCAAGTGGGGTAGTCCGATCAACATTGCGCCCCCGCGGGCACTGGTTCACTCTCTACCCGGGGGTTGGCAAAGCTCTACCCCCGTCTGGGGACAACGCAGAAGCAGACCAACAACGTTCAATGCAGCTGCATCAATTGCATCTGCTGGCGCGGCCGGCTGAACAGCAGCACCACCCCCGGCTCCAGCGGAATCGGCAGGCCAGTTTCAGCCCGCAGCAGCGGCCGCTCCACCAGGCCCACGCCGCAGGTTTCCACCAACAGCAACGGCAAGCTCTGGTCGCTGCCGCGCATGGCCTGCAAGTCCAACGCCTGGCGGCAGGCCTGGGCGGCCTTCTCCTGGCCCAGCTGCTGCACCAGTTCCTCAAAAAGATGATTCACCGGCGTGGCCTCCGCCAGATTCAAGGCAAGAAACACAGGCCCAACAGCAGCAGCGCAGCTCTCCAGCATGCCGCGCTGTTGATCAAGGCAACACCTCAGGCCAGGTGGGACGCAACAGCAGCAAGGAGAAATAGGGGCGCTCATCGGCGGGCAGTTGGGCGGCGCGGCAGAGCTGTTGCTCAGGCCAGCCCACCCGCTCGGCATACATGGCCTGCTCCAGCAGCCCCAGCTCCTGCAGCAGTGGCCGCACCCAGCGCCAACGGCGCCCCAGCTTCAGCAGCACCAGGGGCTGCCCCGTGGCCTGGCACTGCATGAGCAACTGGCGCAGCTGCTCGGGCTGATCGGGGGTGGGCTGAATCAGCAGCGGTTCCTGCTGCAACGCCAGCGGCCATGGCTCAATAGCGGTGCTCACCGCAGCCGCGGCCGCGGCTGCGGCGGTGATGCCGGGGATCACCCGCTGGGGGCACTGGGGATGGCGCTGGCGCAGGGCCATCAGCAGATAACTGGCGCTGGCATAGAGGGAGCTATCCCCCTCACAGAGGAACACCACCGAGCGGCCGGCCTGCACCTGGGCCGCCACCGCCGCAGCTGCGGCATGCCAGGCCTCACGGCGCGGCTGGGCCTCCTCCACCATCGGGAACACCAGCGGCAGCGGCTGCTGCTCAGGGCTGATCCAAGGGGCGGCAATGGTGGCGGCCATGCCGGAGCGCTCCACAGCCGCCACGGGATAGGCCAGCACCGCCGCGGCACGAATGGCCCGTTGGGCAGCCACGGTGATCAGCTCTGGATCGCCCGGACCAACCCCCACCACGGTGAGACCAGGAGCAGACGCAGCAGGCAAGGGCCAAGGGCACAGGGCTGAGGCGATTATCAAGCCCTGTGTGGGGCTGAATCACCCGCCTGCATAGGCTGAAGCCATGAGCCAGCTCACGATCTACCCGGAGCACCGGGGCGAGACCAGTCACCAGCTGCCCGCACTGCACACCACGGCAGCGGACGTGATCAGCGCGGAGCTGCGGGAGCGGGGCATCAGCTTCCAGCAATGGCCAGCAAGAGCCAGCTTGGCCAGCGATGCCAACCCCGAGCAGATCCTGGCCGCCTACGCCAGCGAGATCGCCCAGGTGCAGGCGGGGGGGAGCTACCCCACCGTGGATGCCATCAGCATTCACCCCGAGCACCCCAAGCGGGAGCAGCTGCGCCAACAGTTCCTCGCTGAACACACCCACAGCGAAGACGAGGTGCGCTTTTTTGTGGCTGGCAGGGGGCTGTTCTGCCTGCACCTGGGCAATGAGGTGCTGCAGCTGCTGTGTGAGCAGAACGATTGGGTGTCGGTGCCTGCCGGCACCCGCCACTGGTTCGATATGGGGCCAGCGCCGCAGTTCACGGCAATTCGCTTTTTCAACAACAGCGAAGGGTGGGTGGCGAACTTCACCGGTGATCCCATCGCCAGCCACTACCCCCTCTTAGAAGCATGAGGCTTCATCCCATGGGTGGTTGGTGAGGGGTTCAGCCGGGCTGCTCCACCCCCACCGAATGCATGCGCACATCCTCAGGGCGTTCCAGTTGGCCGCTGAGCGCTTCCACCTCGATGGCTGCCAGCTCCTGCAAGCGCGGAATGATCACCTCCCGCGACCAACGCCGTTCGCAGAGCACCCAATAGAGGCCGAAATGGCGCGCCTCGCTGGCCAGCAGCTCGCCGTAGAGCTGACGCAATTCCCCATCGGGACTGTGCTCAGCCAACAGGGCCATGCGCTCGTGGCTGCGGGCTTCGATCAACCCAGCCACCAGGAAGCTGTCCAGCTGTCGCAGGGGTTCCTGACGCCGGATCTCCGCGACCAACCTGGAGCCATAGGCGGGGGCTGGCAAGGGCCGCAGGGCCACCCCGCGCCGCTGCAGCAGGGCAAGCACGCGATCGAAGTGCTCCAGTTCCTCCTGGGCCAGGGGGCTGAGGGCCTCCGCCAGGGTTTCGCTTGAGGGGTAGCGGAACATCAGCTGCAGCGCTGCCCCAGCGGCTTTGCGCTCGCAATGGGCGTGATCGATCAACAGCTCCTCAGGGCGCGCAATCGCCTGCTCCAGCCAACTGGCGCTGCTGGGAGCCGCCAACCAACGGATCGACGCCACGGGATTGGCCAACGTGGTGCTCATGGGTTGCGGCTGCGCAGGTGGGCCACCATCCCTTCCAGGGCGAGGTAATAGCTGATCGGCCCAAAGCCGCAGATCACCCCAACCGCCTTATCGGCCAGATGGGAGTGATGGCGGAACGGTTCGCGGGCATGCACGTTGCTCAGGTGCAGCTCCACAAATGGCAGGGCCACCCCCAGCAGGGCATCGCGGATGGCAATGGAGGTGTGGGTGTAAGCGCCGGCATTGATCAGCACACCATCCACCTGGCCGGCAGCCTGCTGGATGCGATCCACAAGGGCGCCCTCGTGGTTGCTCTGAAAACACTCCAGCTCGGTGCCGAGTCGCTCAGCCTGCCGGGCGAGCTCGGCATCAATCGCGGCCAGGGTGTCGCTGCCGTACAACCCGGGCTCCCGTTGACCCAACAGATTCAGGTTGGGGCCGTGAAGCACAAGAATTCGCATCACTGGCCGAAATTTCGAGACCAATCGTAAGTCTGGGCACTGAAAGCGCGGGTTTGGCGCCCACCGGCTGGTAAGTTCTTGGGGTGTGGTTCGGGTCGGTGCCCGAGTGGTTAATGGGGGCGGACTGTAAATCCGCTGGCTCTGCCTACGTTGGTTCAAATCCAACCCGGCCCATCCTCC
>JAYKHZ010000137.1:0-10562 GCA_035286165.1 Synechococcus sp. | reverse complement strand
GCTCGGCCCCGGTGGCGGCCAGGTCATTGGCCTTGAGGGCGCCGAGGGTGGCAGCTTCTTCGGGCTGCACGATGTTGTAGATGCCGGCGCTGCCGCAGCACACGCCAGCTTCAGTGGCCTCTTTCAGACTCAAGCCAGGGATGGCACGCAACAGCTCACGGGGCTGGGCTTTGATGCCCTGGCCGTGAATCATGTGGCAGGCATCGTGGTACGCAACCTTGAGCGGCAGTGGCTGCAGCCTGGCTAGGAAGCTGTCGCTCAGGCCCAGGGCGATCAGGAATTCGTGCACGTCTTGCACGGGGGCTGAAAAGCCTGGGGCCCCCTCAAGCAGCTCCGGGTAGTGCTTAAGGGTGTGGCCACAACCTGAGGCGGCAACGAGCACTGCGTCCAGGGGTTCGCTGCCAGCAGCTTGTTCAAAACGTTGCACCAGATCGGTTGCCAGCTGGCGGGTTTGCTCCATCTCCCCCTGGTGGTGGCTCACGGCACCACAACACCCTTGCTCGGCTGGCAGAACCACCTCAACGCCATTGGCCCGCAGCACCGCCAGGGTGGCCTGGTTCACCTCGGCATCAAACACCCGTTGCACGCAGCCGAGCACCAGACCCACCCGGGCACGGCGGCTGCCTTCTGCGGGCAGTACACCGGCGGGATCCGGGCCGAAAGCTGCAGCGGGGAGCACTGGCAGCAGCTGCTCCATGGCAGCCAGCTCCGGACCGGCCAGGCGGCTGAGGCCGCTGCTGCGGGCAAGCCGCTGCAAGGGGCCACCGGCATAGGCCCGCAGGGGTTGCAGCAGGGCGCGCAAGCGGCGGGGATAGGGCAGCAGCTTCAACAGGAGCTGCCGCAGTTGCCGTTGCCAGGGGGTGCGCAGCTGCAGCGTGTTGAGCTGGGGGCGCACCGCTTCGATCAGCTGGTCGTAGCGCACGCCGGCTGGGCAGGCGCTGACACAGGCGAAGCAACCCAGGCAGCTATCGAAATGGCTGGCCACTGCGGCATCAAATTGCAGTTCACCGGCCTCGATGGCTTTGAGCGTGTGGATGCGGCCGCGCGGGGAATCCATCTCCGTGCCCAGGGCGCGGTAACTGGCGCAGGTGGGCAGGCAGAAGCCGCAGTGCACGCAGGGATCGCTGGCCTGAATGGACGGTGTCATGGCTGGAGTCTGGCTGACCAGACTGGGTTCATGGGACACTGCCACACCCAGGCCCATGGTTTGTGCGAATACTCGGTATTTCGGCTTACTACCACGACAGTGCTGCAGCACTCGTTGTTGATGGCGCCGTCGTCGCTGCTGCTCAGGAAGAGCGGTTCAGCCGTAAAAAACACGATTCCCGTTTTCCGCAGCACGCCCTGCGCTACTGCCTTGAAAGCCAGGGCCTGAGCCTCGGCGATCTTGATGCGGTTGTTTATTACGAGAAGCCACTGCTCACCTTTGAGCGCCTTCTGGAGACCTATCTCGGTGCAGCGCCTCGGGGTGGTCGCTCTTTCGTTGCAGCCATGCAGGTGTGGTTGAAGGAAAAACTGTTTCTGAAAACAGAGATCAAAAAACAGTTGCAATCAGCAGCCACTTCCATGGCTGAGGCGGTTGGAGCTGAGCCCCCAGCTGACTTACCTGAGTTGATGTTCAGTGAGCATCACCTCTCCCATGCAGGGGCTGCCTTTTATCCCAGCCCCTTTGAGAAGGCTGTGGTGCTTTGCATGGATGGGGTGGGTGAATGGGCCACCACCTCAGCTTGGCTTGGCGATGGTGCCAGCCTCACGCCACTGTGGGAAATCAATTTCCCCCATTCTCTGGGACTTCTCTATTCTGCTTTTACCTATTACTGCGGTTTCAAGGTCAATTCGGGCGAATACAAGCTCATGGGCTTGGCCCCTTATGGAGAGCCCAAATACGTTGATCTCATTAAAGACAATCTGATCGATGTGAAGCCGGATGGCACCTTCCGGCTTGATCTAAGTTATTTCAAATTCCATCGTGGATTCCGCATGACAGGGCGGAAGTTCCACAAGTTATTCGGCCGGCCCCCCCGGAAAGGTGAAACGGAGCTTACCCAGTTCCACATGGATCTGGCGGCCTCGATTCAGGTGGTAACTGAAGAGATTGTGATCAAGTTGGCACGAGGTCTGCAGCAGGAAACCGGTGTGCGCAACCTTTGCCTTGCCGGAGGCGTTGCCCTCAACTGTGTCGCCAACGGCAAGCTGCTGAAGGAAAAGATTTTTGATCAGATCTGGATCCAGCCAGCCAGTGGCGATGCTGGATCAGCCCTGGGTGCTGCTCTAGTGGCTTGGCACCAGCACTTCGAGCAGCCCCGCACCCCCGTGGCTGTTGGCGATGCCATGAAAGGCACCTATCTGGGACCTCGTTTTGAGAACAGCGACATCTGCAATTATCTCGAGCAGATCAAAGCGCCATTCCGCTCACTGGACGATCCAGCCCTGTTTGAACGTCTGGCCGAGTTGCTGGATCAGGGCAAAGTGATCGGTTGGTTCAATGGTGCGATGGAGTTTGGCCCTCGGGCCCTGGGCGGGCGCTCCATCATTGGTGATCCACGCAATCAGCAGATGCAGAGCGTGATGAACCTCAAAATCAAATATCGCGAGAGTTTCCGCCCCTTTGCTCCATCAGTTCTGGAGGAAGAGGTGTCCAATCAATTTGAGTTGGATGCCAAGAGCCCTTACATGTTGCTGGTGGCTCCGGTGAAGCAGAGTCTCTGCAAGCCGATGACCGCTGAACAGGAGCAGCTGTTCGGGATTGAAAAGCTGAATGTGCCCCGCTCGGATCTGCCTGCCATCACCCATGTGGACTACTCAGCTCGGGTGCAAACCGTGAGCCCCACCACCAATCCGCGCTATTACAACCTGATCAAGAGCTTCCAGCGGCGCACCGGTTGCCCAACTGTGGTGAACACCTCGTTCAATGTGCGAGGTGAGCCCATTGTGTGCACGCCTCAGGATGCTTACCGCTGCTTCATGCGTACTGAAATGGATGTTTTGGTGCTCGAGAATCAGATACTTCTCAAAGAGGAGCAGCCGGCCGAAGAGCGTGATGAGCGCTGGATGCAGGAATTCGAACTCGACTAATCACCATGACATCAGCTTCTCCTTCGAAAAAGCAACTGCGTGAATTCGGTTGGTTGCTTGGCATTGGCTTCCCGCTGCTGCTGGGCTGGCTGCTGCCCGCTCTTTGGGGCCACGAATTCCGCATGTGGACTCTCTGGATTGCGATTCCAGGTCTCAGCCTTGGCTTGTTGGCGCCCCGTGCGTTGACCTGGCCGTACAAGGGTTGGATGGCTCTAGGCCATGCCTTGGGTTGGGTGAATAGTCACATCATCCTTGGGGCGGTGTTTCTGCTGGTGCTCCAGCCCATCGCCTTTGTGATGCGCCTCACCGGGTATGACCCGTTGCGCCGCAAGCCCTCCCAGCTCACCACCTACCGTGAGCTGCGCAAGCCCGACCCGATCAATCTCACCAGGATTTTTTGATCCCACTGGATCAACCTGGCCCCATACATTTTTGATTTAATTTTTTGCCATGAATGCTTTTCTGGATCTCACCAAGGACATCTGGGACTTCCTCAAGGTTCGTAAGAAATACTGGTTGGCCCCATTAATCATCACGATTGTGTTGATGGGTGCTTTGATTGTGTTCACCCAGGGTTCTGTGGTGGCTCCGTTCATTTACTCGATCTTCTGATCTTCCATGGCCAGCAAGGGCTCCAGATCATCAAGCTTGCAGGCATAACCTGCTTGTTCTGGCGCCCCTTGTGTTGGTGGCTGAGTTGCTGAGTCGCGTCGATGAAACTCTCATAGTGATATTGAATTGCCAGTACAAAGAAGAGCATCAATTGGCTTAAGGCTCAAGCTAAAGAGCGGCTCTTCTTTGAGTCTCTAAGGATGGTGAACTATCCCACTACGTCAAAAAATTTTGTGCTGACTTGGTCACTGTTTTGCAGTCAAGATGCGCAAAGCCTCTGTTGTGCAGCTATACAGCTTTTTAGATCCAGCTTCGTTCTGGTGTCCGTCTTTGCCGTAATACTCCTTGGTTCTGAGGTTGCACTGGATGACATGGCCAGGAGGCAAGAGTGCTTTTGCGGTATTGAGAACCTTCTTGCTGATTGGTGAAATGGTGCCGGTGGCCGCTTCGTTGCGCTCTGGAATCCAAACCAGCGCCACATTGGTTTTGCCATAGCGTTCGATTTGCTCACGGAAATGGGCTAATCCATGGCCCACCGACTGCTTGAGGTACTGCTGATATCCAGTGGGTGATTTGCCGTCAAAGCAGGGGCTGCCAATCACACTGGCAATTTGTCGCACCAGCTCACTGGCGCCGCAGAGGCCATAGCGCAGTTGTTTGTCCAGGGTGCGGTTGCGTTTGCTCATCAGCTGCTGGGTGCGCTGCTTCAGGGCTTGTTTGCCCTGTTGATCACCCGCGATCGCCTGGTAGTAATGCTTGCGGCAGTTGTCGGCGTTGTTGAGGCAGTCCAGATCCTTGCTGCCCCAGCCGCTGCGGCCCAGCCGGGCAAAATCTTGGCCAATCACCACATAGACCGCTTGTTTGATGTTGAGCTCGTCCGACAGATTTTTGCTGATTTGATCCCAGCGGCCGATACCAGTGCCTTGATAGCCAAAGTTCAGCAGTTGCACATTGCCCTGGGGATGCAAGCGTTTCCAGTGATTCTCCAGGGCATAGAACCAGGGGGTTGTGGCCTGCGGTTCGGTGAAAGAATCACCAAAAATAGCGATGGATGATTTGGTTGGATCAAAATCAGCCGCCTGCACCAAGCCCAGGTTGTTGGTGGTCGACCAAATCGAATATTCCTGTTTGGGTTGTTGCCATGGATAGCCATAGAACACGGACCAGTTGATGGCTGAATCCGGTTTGTACCACTGAGCTGTGGTTCCATCAGCGAAGGTTTTGTTCGTCACAACCCCTTCGCTGAGGAACATGTAGCGGTGCTGCCATTCGTAATAGTTCTTGGGCAGCAGCCGAGCCATGAGCTCGGCTGCACCCAGGCTCAACAGGCTGGCAATCAGCAGGATCAGCAGGGAGCTGCGCCTGCTTGGTCCGTTGCGGGAGGCCATGGAAGAAGCGCGCGGGGATTGTTCAGAGCGGCTTCAATCGTTGAAGTGAGCAATCACGGCATCGGCAAAGCCGGAGCAGCTCAATGGTTCCACGGGCGGCTCCATCAGGCGCGCCAGGTCATAGGTGACTTTTTGAGCCGCAATGGCACCGCTGAGGCCTTTGGTCACCAAGTCGGCTGCTGCCTGCCAGCCCATGAACTCCAGCATCATCACACCGCTCAGAATCACCGAGCCCGGATTGATTTTGTCGAGCCCTGCATGTTTGGGGGCGGTGCCATGGGTGGCTTCAAAGATGGCCGCTTTATCGCCGATGTTGGCTCCCGGTGCCATCCCCAGGCCACCCACCACAGCGGCGGCAGCATCGGAGATGTAGTCACCGTTGAGGTTCAGCGTGGCCAGGATTGAATACTCCTGGGGGCGGGTCTGGATCTGCTGGAAGATGCTGTCGGCGATGCGGTCATCCACCAGCACCATCTGCTTCCAGCGCCCTTGGCCATGGCTGCTGCCGATGCTGCTCAGTACCGCATCCACTTCGGTATCGATGGCGGCCTGTTTTTCGGGGGTGAGGTTGTCGTATCCCGGCTCGATTAAACGGGCGTTGTCCGAGGTTGAGAGGTTTGGATTTTTGTCCTTGTTGTCGAGAATCCAGCTCTCCCGTTCCGTGACGCAGTCCGCCCGGAATTCGGTGGTGGCCAGCTCGTAGCCCCAATCGCGGAAGGCGCCCTCGGTGAATTTCATGATGTTGCCTTTGTGCACCAGGGTCACGTGGCGGCGTGCCCCCTCCAGGCGCAGGGCATGCTGAATCGCCCGGCGCACGTGGCGTTGGGTGCCCTCTTTGCTCACCGGCTTGATGCCCAGGCCTGAGCCTTCGCGGATTCGTTTGTTGCCCAGCTTGGGACTGGCGGGGATCACGGTGTCATTGAGGTGGCGCAGCAGCTCCTCGCCCACTGGATCGCCGGCGGCCCACTCAATACCGATGTAAATGTCTTCAGTGTTTTCCCGATACACCACCACATCCAGGTCCTGGGGACGCTTGTGGGGGCTGGGGGTGCCGGTGTAATAGCGGCAGGGGCGCACGCAGGAGTACAGATCAAAGATCTGGCGCAGGGCCACATTCAGGGAGCGAATGCCGCCACCCACCGGGGTGGTGAGTGGTCCCTTGATGGCGACGCCGTACTCCTCGATGGCGGTCAGCGTGTCCTGCGGCAGGTACTGATAGGTGCCGTAGAGGTCGCAGGCTTCATCGCCGGCGTACACCTTGAACCACTCAATCTGCTTCTTGCCGCCGTAGGCCTGGGCCACCGCAGCATCCAGCACCTTCTGAGTGGCGGGCCAGATGTCCACCCCCGTGCCATCGCCGCGGATGAACGGCACGATCGGGTTGTCCGGCACCACCGGTTGGCCGTTGTCGAAGCGGATGACGCCGCCGGTGGTTGGTGGTGTGAGCTTCTCGTAACTGGCCATGCGGTGCGAACCCAGCGGAAAGTCGGCATCGTGAGCCTAGTTTTTCGGCTAGCACCGCCATGAACGCTGCCGAGCAAGCCCGCAGCCTCGAGATTGCCCAGCTGATTGCTACAGCGATCAATCTGTTTCGTCAGCGTTGCCCGGATGCGCGGCCGAATCTGCGCCCTTGGCGGGATGACCCCCAGACCCGTCGCTATGCCGAGGGCAGTTCCCTGGATCTGGCGTTTCATCTGCCGGGCTGGAGCCCCAGGTGGCAGTGCCGCAGCCTGCTGGTGCAGCTGCGCCTGGCTGATGGCTCCCTGCAGGATCAACACACCCCCCAGCTGTTGGGGGTGTTGATCAGTGGCATGACCTTCCAGGGCGAGCAGTGGCGCTTGGCCACCGTGGGTGCTTGGACTGTGGAAGGCGTTAAGCAGCCTGCGGCTGAGGTGGCTGAAGAGCTGCGGGGCTTTTGCCGTGATCTGTTTGAACTGCTCTCGTAAACCTTCGCAATCTCTGCGACCTTGACCTGGAGAAGGCTCTTACGGTGGACGGCCAACGTCCGCGCCTGGCCCCATGGCTGTTGCCCTTGCTGCCCAGCTCCGTGAAGGAACTAAGAAATCTCACACCATGGCCGAGAACACCGGCTTTGTGAGCTGCTTCCTCAAAGGCGTGGTCGACAAGCTCAGCTATCGCAAGCTCGTTGCCGACCTCTTCTTTGTGTATGGCGCCATGGAAGAGGAAATGCACCGTTTGAAAGACCACCCGGTGCTGGCTCCGGTGGCTTTCGAGCAGCTCAACCGCAGTCAGGCCCTTGAAGAGGATCTGGCCTATTACTACGGCGCTGACTGGCGCAATGAGATTGAGGCCTCCCCTGCGGCCAAGGAGTATGTGGCCCGTATTCATGAGGTGGCACAGAGTTCCCCTGAATTGCTGGTGGGTCATCACTACACCCGCTACCTGGGTGACCTCTCGGGCGGTCAGATCCTGAAGAACATCGCTCAAAAAGCGATGAACAACCCCACGGATGACGGGCTGCACTTCTATGTGTTCCCTGAGATTTCCGATGAGAAGGCCTTTAAAACCACCTATCGCTCAGCGATGGATGCCCTGCCGATTGATCAGCCCATGGCGGATCGCATCGTGGAGGAGGCCAACCATGCCTTCCACCTCAACATGAAGATGTTCCAGGAACTGGAAGGCAACCTGGTGGCGGCCATCGGCAAAGTGTTGTTCGGTTTCTTGACTCGCCGTCAGCGCGCTGGCAGCACTGAGGCCGTGGCCGCCTGAGGTGAGCCAGCGTTCACTGCGTTTCCTGGTCCCCGGAACCGGGGACCGGTTTCGTTGTGGCGGCCTTTCCGTTGAGCTGCAGACTGCACGCCTCTGTGAAGGGCTGTCTCCAGCGGTTGAGCTGGTCACGTACCGCTGCCGTGAGCGGGGCCGCCCGTTTCTGAACGATCTTTTGCATCAAGAGCGCTCCCCTGGGGACGTGCTCTGGATTGTGAGCTGGGGATTCCATGTCCCGGGCCTGCTGCGGCAGCTGCACGGCCGCCCGGTTGCGTATCACGCCCACAGCAGTGGCTATGGCTTTGATCTGCCCCCTGGGGTGCCGGTGCTGGCGGTGAGCCGCAACACCATGGGGTATTGGGGGAATCGCGCACCGCGATCGCCAATTCAGTGGGTGCCGAATCCTCTGGATCCTGCTTTCACTCCGCCTGCTCCCGGGGTTCAGCGCCCGGTGGATGTGTTGGTGCAGCTGCGTAAAAGCAGTGGGTATGTGCGTGAGCAGTTGGTGCCGGCCTTACGGCGCCTAGGGCTGCGGGTAGAGCTGCAGCAGGGTTGGGTGGACGATCTGGCCGCCCTGGTGCGCAGCGCCAAGGTGCTCCTCTATGACTCGGCAGACCACTGGCGCCGCGCTGGGGTGAGTGAGGGATTTGGCTTGCCTCCCCTTGAGGCGCTGGCCAGTGGTTGTGTGGTGTTCAGCAGCCTCAATCACGCGTTGGCCGACAGCCTCGATCCTGGTCTGTTGGCTTGGCAGCTCGGCCGCGGCACTTTGAGTTCGGATCTGGAGCGCATTGCGGCGGCCGTGGCTCAGCCCACGGCCTGGCAGCCAGAGCCTGCTGCTCTAAGCCGGCTGCTGGCACAGCATCAGGAGTCAGCCGTGCGTGACCGTTGGCGTCAGGCGCTGGAGGTGGTGAATGACCACTGGGACCGCCTGTTGGCTGGCGAGCCGCCTTTGCGCGCGCCAGCACCCTGGCAGCTGCGTTGGGGCCGGCGACTCAGCCGGTTGCGTCGGGGCAGCTGAGCTGCCATGCCCGCCATAGGGTTCGTGTGTGATTACTTCTGCCCCTGATCGCAACGGCCTGGTGGGCTGGATTCAGAGCCGCAGCCAGACCGTTGATCTGCTGCTGCGTCTGCTCAGTCATCTGCCGCAGCAGCGTCGGCGCACCCTCTGGCTCCTGCTGCCGTTTTCCGTGCTGCCTGGCCTCATGGATTTAGCCCTGGTGGCAGTTGGTGCCCGCATGGTGGGCTCCCTTGTGGGCACTCGGCTAGCCGATCACGTGCCGGGGGTGAAGGTGTTCGGCGGTGACCAGATCGACCAGAGCCTCTGGTTGGTGTTCCTCTTCATCGGGGTTGCCTGGTTGGCCGCACTCTCCAAGATTGCGTTGCAGCTGGCCCAGGAGCGCGTTACTGCGCGTATCTGGCGTGATCTCTCCAACGAGATCCATGCCCGTGTGCTGCGCCAGAGCTACGCCTATCACCTCACTCGCAGCACGGCTGAGCTCACCACCTCAATCCTTTCCAACATCCGCCAGGCCGCCAATGGCGTGATCAGCCCCTGCCTGCGCATGGTCAGCGCCACGGTGTCGATCACGCTGCTGTCGCTCGGGGTGCTGGTGATCAGCCGCTTTACGGGCTTTGTGCTGTTGGTCACGGTGGTGATCGCCTATCTGGGGCTGTCCACCTTGGTCACCCCTTATTTGCGCCATGCCCGTCAGCAGAACCTGCGCCTAGACGTGCGCACCACCCATCTGCTGCTCGAATCCCTGGCCTCTGTGCGGGACATCACCCTTACCGGTACGGAAGAGCATTTCCAGAACAGTTTCAGCAGTGCTGGTGAACGGGCTCGCCGCTATGCCCTCAGGTCTGTGCTGCTGCCGATCATTCCGCGCCAGCTGATCGAACCATTCGGGATCACCTTGATTGTTCTGATTGGGGTGCTGCCTGCCCTGATCAAGGGGGATCCCAGTCAGGTGTTGACGGTGTTTCCCACCCTCACAGGCCTCTTGATTGCGGCCCAGCGGCTGACTCCGCCGTTGCAGCAGTTGTTCCATTCGCTCACCGAGCTGCGGGGCGGCCTGCCCCAGGTGAGCAACACGGTGGCCATGCTCGAGCTGCCGGTGGAGCGCCTCACCTTGCGCTGCCCCGGGGTGCCGACCCCAGCCGGTGTGTTTCCCCAGCATTCGATTCGCCTGCGGGACGCTTGGTACCGCTATCCCAACAGTGACGATTGGGTGCTGAAGGGGGTCAACCTGACGATTCCGGTGGGCTCCCGCATTGCCCTGGTGGGCAAGACCGGTAGCGGTAAGTCCACCATTGCTCACCTGTTGTTGGGATTGCTCCAACCGGAGCTGGGCCAGCTTGAGCTCGATGGCAACCCCCTGACCCGCGAGGAGTTGCCTGCCTGGCAGGCCAGCTGTGCCCAGGTGCCCCAGTTCATTCAGTTGCTCGATGGCAGCGTGCGCGAAAACGTGGCCTTTGGCATTGATGAGGCCGCCATCGATGATGCCCAGGTGTGGGAAGCCCTGGAAGCGGCGCAGCTCGCAGAGCATGTGGCGGAGCTCCCCTATGGTCTGCTCACCCAAGTGGGGGAGAACGGGCATCAGCTCTCCGGCGGACAGCGGCAGCGCCTGGCTCTGGCGCGGGCTTTCTATCGCCACTCCAGCGTGCTGGTGCTTGATGAAGCCACCAGTGCCCTGGATAACCGCACGGAAAGCGAGGTGATCAATGCCCTCGAAATGGTGGGACGTCGCTGCACGATGG
>JAYKHZ010000136.1:0-2851 GCA_035286165.1 Synechococcus sp. | reverse complement strand
CCAGCTCAGGTGAAATGGCCCGAAACTCGGGAAGCCCTTTGCCGCGCAGCAGGGGGGAAATGGTGGTTGTCATCTCAGCTGGCGATGAATTGAAGGGCCAGTGCGTTGGTGGAGGCTTCGTAGAGATCCATGGCAATGCGGGGCCAGATACCGATCACCAGGGTGGGCACCAGCAGGCTGAGGCCAATTACCAGTTCCCTGGGGCGCATGTCAGCAACGCTGGCGAGGGCAGGAATCCTGGGGCCGAAGAACACCCTCCTGCACATGGAAAGCAGGTAGATGGGAGTGAGAACAAGGCCGATGGCGGCCAGCAGCACGGTGATGGAGCGGAACACCGACGTGAACGCTTCCTGGCTGGTGATGCCAAGGAAGACGGTGATCTCACTGATGAAGCCGCTCATGCCAGGCAGCGCCAGGGAGGCCAGGGAGCTGGCCAGGAAGAAGGCGAAGGTGATGGGCAGCGCTTTGGCCAAGCCGCCCATGTTGGGAATCGACAGGGTTTTGGTGCGTTCGTAGAACACGCCCGTCACAAAGAACATGGAGGCGGCGATCAGGCCATGGCTCACCATCTGAAGCATGGCGCCACTGATTCCCAGGGCATCGACGGCACCGATCCCCACCAAGACAAAGCCCATGTGACTGACGGAACTGCACGCGATCCGGCGTTTGACGTTGTCCTGGGCAAAGGCGTTGAGGGCGCCATAAACGATGTTCACGATCCCGAGGATCACCAGCGCAGGCGCCAGGATGAAGTGCGCATCAGGCAGCATCTGCACGTTGAAACGGAGCAGGGCGTAGCCGCCCATTTTCAAGAGCACGCCGGCCAACAGCATCGATACCGGGGCGTTCGCCTCACCGTGGGCATCGGGGAGCCACGTGTGCAGGGGGAACATCGGCAGTTTCACGCCGAAGCCGATCAGGAAGCCGAGATAACAGAGCAGTCCGAAGCTGCCGCCCGGAGAGCGGGCCGCCAGTTCCGTGAGGTTGAAGGTGAAGGTATCGCCGGAAAGAGCCAGGGCCAGGCCGCTGATCAGGATCAGCAGGGAAGCCAGCGCCGTGTAGAGGATGAACTTGGTTGCGGCGTATTGGCGGTTTTGTCCGCCCCAGATGGCGATCAGCAGGTAGACAGGAACCAGTTCCAGCTCCCAGGCGAGGAAAAAGAGCAGGAAATCTTGGGACAAGAACACCAGGCCCTGGGCGGAGGCCTGAACCAGCATCAGTGCGAAATACAACCGTGGTTTTCGCTGAACCGACCAGCTGGCCGCCACGGAAAGAAAGGTCACCAGGCCGCTGAGCACGACCAGAGGGGCTGAAAGACCATCCACGCCGAGGGACCACTCAAGGCCAAGGGCCGGAAGCCAACTCACGCGCTCCACAAGCTGGAGCCCTTCAGCGTTGGGGTCGAACCGGGTGGCGAACACCCCCATCATCAGCAGCAGATCGACCAGCAGGACGATCAGCGTGATGGTTTTGGGTGCGGGGGAAGGCTTGTCCTCGCTGGCCGGGACCAAGGGCAACACCAGGGCCGCTGCCGCCGGCAGCAACACAATCAGGGACAACCAGGGGAATGAAGTGCTTGATACAGCAAGCCCTGCTAACCCAGCGTCCATGCCTTGTCTGCAATCTTTAACAAAGCTAACAGGGCTGAACGCCTGCCTTAGGTGGATCTACTCATCTTCGGCCGGTTGCCAGTGGCTGCCAGAGGTCTGCAGATTCAGCACCGGCGCACGGCTGGCGACCCCCGCCGCTTCCCACGCCTTCACCATGGCGCGACTCACGGCTGCACCTTTATCTTCCTCGCACAGAGCCAGGACGCTCGGTCCGGCTCCGCTGATGGCGCAGCCCCAGGCTCCCGCGTCCATGGCCGCTTGTTTCACCTGCTCGCCACCTTTGATCAATCGCCAGCGGTACGGCTCGTGCAGGCGATCGTGCATGCCATCGGAGATCAAGTCGCCGTTACCGGTGCGTAGCCCCTGAAGAAGCAGTGTGAGGGCACCCAGGTTCACCACGGCGTCGCCAATGGGAATGGCCTTCGGCATGGCCCGGCGCGCCTCGCTGGTGCTCAAGCGGATTGAGGGAATCGCCACCACAGCCTTCACACCCGGCGTCCATTCGCAACGCACCACGCGCCAGCGCTGGGAGGCGGCTTTGGCAGTCATGCAGAGGCCCCCCAGCAGAGAGGGCACAACGTTGTCAGGGTGGCCTTCGATATCAATGGCCAGCTCCAGCAGCTTCTCCTTGGAGAGAGGCTCACCCACGAGGGCGTTGGCCCCCATCAACCCCGCCACGATGGCCGTTGCGCTGCTGCCCAGTCCCCGTGCCGGTGGCACGGCAAGGCGCACCCGTGCTTCGAGGGCGACAGGTTCGATCCCAGCCGCTTTCCACACCCGTTGGGCGGCTCGGTACACCAAATTCTCAGGCCCACCGCGGAGATGGCTGCCCTCCGATCCCTCAATAATCAGCTCAAAGCGTTCACCGCCTCCTTCAATCCGCCGCATCGCGAATCGATTGTTCAGGTCGAGGGCTGCACCGAGGCAGTCAAATCCGGGCCCGAGATTGGCCGTGGTTGCCGGGACGTCCACCACCACTTTCTGACCGATGCGCGGCTGCGCCATCGCTGATCCTCTGCTCAGGCCAGTGTCCCACCTGACTCCGCCAGCATCCGGGCGCGGCAGGCGGCACTGAACAGTCCGGCATCGGGATCGATCACGGCCGTGACCTGCATCCCTTCGATCAACTCGCGGAAACGTCCCTTGTCGCGCATCGCGTTGAGAAAGCTGGCGGACTGCAGTCCCTTTAATTGTTTTGATGCGGTGCCCCCACCAACCCAGAGGCCTCCTGTGCAGAGTTC
>JAYKHZ010000135.1:0-3582 GCA_035286165.1 Synechococcus sp. | reverse complement strand
GCCGTCTGCTGTGATTCGACCCCACCGCCTGCGCCGGCTTTGGCACAGCTGGCTGCGCAACGAATCCCCCAGACGCCCCGTTCTGCGCTGGCTGGGGATTCAGAAGGCTGGTCTGCTGGCGGTGTGTGTGCTGGTGGCGGTGGTGTCCAGCTGGCCATGGCTGGCGGAGCCCAATCTGCGGCCTGGAGTCCCAGCGCCCTTTGACGCCACAGCCCCCAAAGATGCCCTGGTGGTGGACAGCGAGGCCCTCGAACAGCGCCGCAGCAGCCTCGTGCCCCGCACCTTTGTGCAGGTCATCGATCGCCAGGAGAGTCAGCGACTACGGGAGCGACTCGAACGCCAGCTCAAGGAACTGCAGCGGGTCGCCCGCAGCGACTCGGCAGATCGGGTCGGACCGGTGAACCTCAATGAGGAGGAGCAGGTCTGGCTCACCAGCCAAACCGGAGGCTCCACCAGGCGATGGCAGGACGCGATTCGGGATGCCTCCAACCGCATGCTCAGCCAGGGCCTGGTGAACACCCTGGCGGTGACGCAGCTGCGGGAAGCCGCTGCACTGCAGCTGGAACAACTCGGCGATCCCGGTGACCCTGCCCGCACCCTGGGCAGCAAACTTCTGGCCAGTACCTTTCAGGGGTCCAGCAACCTGCGTACCGATCCGGTGCTCAGTCAGCGCAAAATTGAAGCGTTGATCACGAAGCAGGGCATTCCCACCATCGAGGTGACCAAGGGAAGCTTGATCACCCGCAAGGGCGAACCGATCAGCCCCCAGGCCTACGACGTTCTCGATTACTTCGGCGAGGTCAAACGCACGCCTCGCTGGGGCCAATGGGCGATGCGTTTCACCGAGGCGCTGGCCGGCTGTGGAATTCTTCTGCTGCTGATGCGCCGCGAACGCCCACGGCTGGAAGCCTCCCACGGCTTCCTGGCCATGGGGCTGCTGCTGCTGGTGCAGTGCAGCAAGCTCTGGTTTGGCGCAGCGGTCAGTCCGCTGGCGGTGCTGGTGCCCCCAACCCTGCTACTGGCCCAGGGCCTCGGCACCAGTTGTGGTTTGGCCTGGCTGGCCATGGCCAGCCTGCTGTGGCCTCTGCCGGTGAATGGTCTTGGGGAAGGACGGTTGATGATCGCCGCCGGGATCGCGGTGGTGGCAGCCCTACAGGCGGGTCGGGTGCGTAGTCGTGCCCAGCTGCTGCAGCTCACGGTGCTACTCCCCCTCGGCGCTCTGCTCGTGGAATGGCTGCTGCTGCGCAGTCAGATCAATGCGGGCGTCAGCGCCTGGACCCGCCTGGCGCCCGATGCCGGGGAACTGGCCTCTGAAGCCCTGCTGATGGGCATTTTGCTGATGGTGACCGTCTTGCTGGTCCCCATTCTCGAAGGATCCTTCGGCCTGCTCACCAAGGCCAGACTCATGGAGCTGGCGGACCCAGAACGCCCCCTGCTCAGGCGTCTCTCCTCAGAAGCACCTGGCACGTTTGAGCACACGCTGATGATCTGCAGCCTTGCCGAAGAAGGAGCCAGAGCCATCGGCGCCGACATCGATCTGCTACGAACAGGCTCTCTTTATCACGACGTGGGCAAATTGCATGCCCCTGAGTGGTTCATCGAAAACCAGGTGGGCGATTCTGAAAATCCTCACGATCGCCTGAACGACCCCCTGGCCAGTGCGGGAGTCCTTCAGGCCCATGTGGACGAGGGGTTGAAATTGGCTCGCCGCTATCGCCTGCCGCGGCCCGTCGCCGATTTCATCCCCGAGCATCAGGGCACCCTGAAA
Organism: Synechococcus sp.; assembly: GCA_035286165.1. Classification (GTDB taxonomy): domain Bacteria; phylum Cyanobacteriota; class Cyanobacteriia; order PCC-6307; family Cyanobiaceae; genus RCC307. Next base: position 1,814 of record JAYKHZ010000135.1, on the reverse strand, counting down.
ATGGGCTATTTCCTGCACAAAGCCAGGGAAGCGGATCCAACGGTTGCCGAGAAGCGCTTCCGTTACAAAGGTCCGAGACCGCGATCGCGTGAAACAGCGATTTTGATGCTCGCCGACGGCTGCGAGGCGGCGCTGCGATCGCTGCCACCCGACACCAGTGATGCCCAGGCCAAAGACACGGTGCGACGCATCATTCAGGCGCGTCAATGGGACGGCCAATTGAAACTCAGCAGCCTCAGCCGCGCAGAGGTGGAGCTGGTGATTCAGGCCTTCGTGCGCATCTGGCGACGCATGCGCCACCGCCGCATCCCCTATCCAATCCCGGCCTACAAAAAAGGCTTCCCCGCTTAAAACGGCACCTCACTGCGGCACCGCAAGCGCCGACCGGTGAACGGATGGCGCAGGCTGAGAGCCGAAGCATGGAGATGCATGCGCCCAGAAGGTGCAGCCGTGCGATCTGACGCATAGATCGGATCGCCCAGGATGGGGGTTCCGAGCGCCGCCAAGTGAGCCCGCAACTGATGGGAGCGTCCGGTGAGCGGCTGCAACCAGAGCCGTTGGTGAGAGTTGGTGAGCACGGACGCCTGATGCGCCAGGCGCCAGCGCGTGCGACTCCAGCGCCCCTCGGGGTGTACGCCATAGAGAGGTGGCTGACGCTGCAGGCGTGCCAGAGGAAGATCCACACAGCCCCCTCGCCCAGGCGGCGCGCCATGCACATCGGCGATGTAGAGCTTGGACACTTGCCGGCAAGCAAACAGGGCACTCAATGCCCGCAGGGCTTCTGGGGTTCGGGCTAGGAGCAACAAACCAGAGGTGTCGCGATCGAGGCGATGCACCAACGCCACAGCAGGGTCAACTCGCTCCATCCGAGTGATCAGTGAATCGCTCTGATTCGGTCCAAGACCTGGCTGACTGAGTAAACCCGCAGGTTTTTCAACGACCAACAACCAAGGGTCCTGATGCACGACCGGCATCAGCGCAGGACTCTGCATTCAGAGCAGGCCACCCCGACGGAGTTCCGGGCGGCACCAGTAGAGCAGTGCCAGGAGGTTGAGCAGAGCCATCAGCATCGACAGCGATCCCATCTGCAAGGCATCCACGCCGATCGAGTGAAGAGCGAAGCGCACGACACCGTAGGGGAAGGATGTGGCGAGGGCCATCGAAAGCGCCACGATCGCCACGATCCCACCCCAGCGCCGTTCCGCCAGCAATCCTGCAGAGGCAACAATTCCAACCACAGCCGCAGGCCAGGCGAGACTGAACGCCAGCACCATGTTGGCCACCCGCAGGCTGGGGGTGAGAAAGGCAAACCAAGCGATCAAGGGCAAAGCAGCCACATTCCCCAGCAGGCCCAGCCAGGTCATCACCCAGTAGCCGCGCACGCTGGAATTCATGGGCACCCGCCTCAAGCAACAGCCCCACCGTAAGAGCGGAACTCAGGTCTCTCCCTCCCCATGGGGCGGCGCGTCGTCTTTGAGCTCCAGCAGGGTTTCCAAGGTGGCCAGCAAGAGGGCCAAGGCCTCCTCGTGATTGAGCGGCGAAGCCTTCACCATCTCCAACCAGTGCCGGCAGCGCAGCTCGATGTCGTCAAACACGCCACCGGCCTTCTGCAACACCTCAAGCACCTGAGCAGCTTCTTGTTCATCAAGCTCAGCGCCGTCCACCACCACATAGCGGCGCCCATCCACCCCCACATACGTGAGCCGACCCTCGGCATCAAACACCGGCCCGGTGAGTGGCGTGACTGGCTGCTGCTCCTCCATGGCACCATGCCCCCGCAATGGCTCCTACTCCGGCTTAGCGCCGGACAGGCG
>JAYKHZ010000134.1:0-18838 GCA_035286165.1 Synechococcus sp. | reverse complement strand
TCTATCGCATCTTGATCGTTTACGCCTGCTGCTTTGTGGTGGCTCTGCCGATCCGCGTGTCGCAGATTTTCTTCACCTACAAGCTCGGCATCATCTGGCGCGACTGGCTCTCACGGGCGCTGATCACTGATTACATGCGCAACCGCGCTTATTACGTACTCAACCCCAACGACGAAGACGCCACCAATGTTGACAACCCGGATCAACGCATCACCGATGACACCCGGGCATTCACAGCACAGAGCCTTCAATTCACCCTCGGCATTTTCGATGCCTTCCTAACCTTTTCACTCAACATTCTGATCCTCTGGAGCATCAGCACCAAGCTCACATTCGTGTTGTTTGGTTATGCCGCATTTGCGACAACTGTACTCGTTGTTTCAGGCCGCAATCTGGTGCGAATCAACTTTGATCAGTTGCGCTATGAGGCTGATTTCCGCTACGGACTGGTTCACGTACGCGATAACGCTGAATCGATTGCGTTTTATGCAGGTGAGCAACCTGAACAGCAGGAAACCGAGCGGCGCCTTGGCTCCGTGGTGCGCAACTTCAACCTGCTGATCATCTGGCAGGTGATCATTGATGTGATGCGGCGCACCATCAACTACGCCGGCATTTTCTTCCCTTATCTGGTGATGGCACCAGCCTATTTCGCAGGTGAGGTGGATTACGGCGGCTTTGTGCAGGCCAGCTTCGCCTTCAACATGGTGGAATCTGCCCTGTTCTTTGTGGTGAACAGGATTGAAGACCTGGCCCAGTTCACCGCTGGCATCAGCCGTTTGGAGGGCTTCCAATCCAACGTGGAGCAGGTGAGCCTTCAGGCCCCCAGCAGCACCAGCAAGATCCTCCCCGGCAGCGATGCCATCGTCATCCGCTCCGCAGATCTCTTCACCCCCAATGGCAGCAAGCCTGTCATCAAGGACCTCACCCTCAGCGTCAGCGATCACGACAAACTGCTGGTTGTTGGCCCCTCCGGCTGCGGCAAAACCTCCCTGCTGCGCATGATCAGTGGCCTCTGGGATCCCAGCCGCGGCACCGTGGAGCGGCCTGAAACCGGTGATCTGCTCTTCATCCCCCAGAAGCCCTACATGTTGCTGGGCTCCCTGCGCGAGCAGCTCTGCTACCCCACCGATGAAGCGCGCTTCAGTGATGAGCAGCTCCGCAGCGTGCTTGAGCAGGTGAATCTCAGCAAGCTGGTCAGCCGCTATCCCGATCTGGATATCAAGCAGGACTGGCCGCGCATTCTTTCCCTCGGCGAACAGCAACGCCTCGCCTTCGGGCGCCTGCTGCTGAATTCACCCCGCTTTGTGGTGCTTGATGAGGCCACCAGCGCCCTGGATGTAAAAACAGAAAAGCACCTCTACAACCTTCTGCTCGAACGCGATCTCTCCTTCATCAGCGTGGGCCACAGACCGGCTCTCAAGCAGTTCCACAGCAATGTGCTCCAACTCGCTGGCAATGGCGACTGGACACTCATCCCTGCCGCAAACTACGACCCAGAAGCGGCATGAATACAAGGGTCTGAGTGACCTGTTTGGCATACTTGAATATATTTTCATATTCCCCCAGTGCCAGGCATTCCACTCGAGAACCTGCGAGGGCAGCTGCAAAAAATCAAGCACCTGGTTCAGCCTTTCTTTCTTCCCACTGATCAGGCCAGTGGCTGGACATTCCTATGGCTCATCGCCTCGCTGCTGTTTTGCGTCAATGGCATCACCTTTGCCCTGCTGACAGCAGCACTCAAAGGGCTTGAACAACTCGACCCCAGCCGCGCCAGCAAATACCTCGGCGGCGTTGAGGGCTTTGTTCATACGATCTTGCACAGCTGGTGGGGCGCGCTCTTCGCAGGCCTGTTTGCCATTGGCCTGATCAGCTTTGTTCGCTGCCGCAAGCTTCTCAAGCAAGGCCGCTGGAAACGCTGGCTCATGCTTGGGGCCATCCTGATCGGCCTTCTTAGCGCCAATGCGATTGGAGCAGGACTGTCTTTTGTTAACCGAGACCTCTTAAATGCCCTGAATAATCGCAGCCCAGAAGAATTCAAGAGAGCATTACTTCTTGCAGCCAGCTGCATCGCGATCCTCCTTCCAATCTTTGGAGGACTGACGTTCATACAAAAAAGACTATCAATCATCTGGCGAGAATGGCTGAGCACCAGCCTGATTCATTCCTATCTGACAAATCAAGCCTTTTACACCCTCAACCCCAACGATGAGGCCGACACCAATCTCGACAACCCGGACCAGCGCATCAGCGAAGACACACGGGCATTCACATCCCAATCGGTCAATCTCGCCATCAATATCAGCAACGCGATACTGTCGTTTGCCACCAACATCCTGATCCTTTGGAGCATCAGCAGCAAGCTCACCCTGACGCTCTTCGCTTATGCCTTAAGCGTCACGGCAATTATCACAATCTCCGGCAAAAAACTAATCAATATCAACTTTAAGCAGCTGCGTTACGAAGCCAATTTTCGCTACAGCCTGGTCCACATTCGCGACAACGCCGAATCAATCGCCTTCTACGCCGGAGAACCACAGGAGAAGAAAGAGAACATTCGGCGCCTGGGGCAGGTTGTCAGCAACTACAAAAGCTTAATCAACTGGGAAACAGCCATTGAGGTTGCGCAAACAGCAGTTTCAAACATTGGCATATTCCTGCCCTACATCATCCTAGGAGGCCAATACTTCGCCGGAAACCTCGACATAGGCGCGCTTACCCAAGCATCAATAAATTTCGGCGTTGTTCAGTCTTCCCTGCTATTGATTGTCAATCAATACAATGAACTTGCCAACTTCATCGCTGGCATCAGCCGTCTGGAGGGATTCCAATCCGATGTGGAGCAGGTGAGCCTTCAGGCCCCCAGCAGCACCACCAAGATTCTCCCCGGCAGCGATGCCATCGTCATTCGCTCCGCCGAGCTCTACACCCCTAATGGCAGTAAGCCTGTCATCAAGGACCTCACCCTCAGCGTCAGCGATCACGACAAACTTCTCGTTGTTGGACCCTCCGGCTGCGGCAAAACCTCACTGCTGCGCATGATCAGTGGCCTCTGGGATCCCAGCCGCGGCACTGTGGAGAGGCCTGAAACCGGTGATCTGCTCTTCATCCCCCAGAAGCCCTACATGCTGTTGGGCTCCCTGCGCGAACAACTCTGCTACCCCGCCGATGAAGCCCGCTTCAGTGATGAGCAGCTCCGCAGCGTGCTTGAGCAGGTGAATCTCAGCAAGCTGGTCAGCCGCTATCCCGATCTTGATATCAAGCAGGATTGGCCGCGCATTCTTTCCCTCGGCGAACAACAACGCCTCGCCTTTGGGCGCCTGCTGCTCAATTCACCCCGCTTTGTGGTGCTTGATGAGGCCACCAGCGCCCTGGATGTGAAAACTGAAAAGTATCTCTACAACCTTCTGGTGGAACGCAATCTCGCCTTCATCAGCGTGGGCCACAGACCGGCTCTCAAGCAGTTCCACAGCAATGTGCTCCAACTCGCTGGCAATGGCGACTGGACACTCATCCCTGCCGCAAACTACGACCCGGAAGCGGCATGAACTGCATTTCCAGGGTGAGCAGCCACACCTGCATGGCAAAACGCGCCTGGAACGCCTCCTCCGAACTTGGTTTCCACTGCCAACGGCACAGCGCCTTGAGATGCCACACAGCGGCCACTGGGTCGGCGGCACCTGTGGTGAGAGCCTGCTGGTGGCAATAGCGAGTGGCCTGCTCGTAGCTGATTGGGCTGTTCATGGTGGGGAGTGAAAACCTCAACAGCCCAACCATCTCCGGCCCATCAGGGAACACCAGTTCAAAGCCCGGTGAACTCCCCTGGGCAAATCCGGTGAATCTCTGGTGAAAGAGATGGGCACAACGACAGGCTGTCTAAGAGCAGAGCAAGACGGCCTCACTCACGCCCGATGCAGGAGCGCTTTTCTCCCCAATCCGCCTTCGGGCGATCGGTGTTTTGGCTCTGCTTCCTCGCCTATGGGCTGCATGTCATCGAGGAATACGACCTGGGTTGGCAACCCTGGGCGGTGCAGGTGCTGGGACTACCCGTGAGCTGGGGTGACTTCTACATCACCAATGGGTTTGGGGTGATGCCCTTGGGTCTGCTAGCCGGAAGTCTTGGTTGGAGCGTGCCTTCCGCCTCACTGCTGCTGCCGGGCCTGATGCTGGTGAATGCCATCGGCTTCCATGTCTTGCCGAGCCTGCACTCTGGGATGTATTCCCCTGGGCTAATCACAGCCCTTGGCCTGTTTCTACCGCTCAGTGGCTGGTGTCTGATCACCGCCGCCCGTCACCACCGCCGGGCGCTGATGCTGGCGATGCCGCTCTCGGCATTGGTGATGGCATTCCCCGTGGTGATGCTCAAACTCAAACCACTACTGGCCTTTTAGTTAGGCATGGGAACAGCATCGCCCCGCTCCAGTTGATTTGCGACTGGCGTCTGATGCCTGTGACCAGCTATGACCCTTTGCACTTCCTCAATCCGTGATGGCGAGCGCCCCTGAGACCACCCCTGCTGCTGAGCAGACCACCAGCGCCACCACCAATGACATCCCCGCCTTTGGCTGGAGCGGTTACGCCGAGCGCATCAACGGCCGTTTCGCCATGGTGGGCTTCCTGGCCATCCTGCTCACCGAAGCCCTCAGCGGCACCACCTTCCTGCACTGGGCCGGCCTCAATTAAGGCAGAGGCAACACATCCACCTGCCAACGGCCCTGACGGCTCACCTGCACAGCCAGGCTGCGGCCGTCGGCGCTGAGGGCCACTCGGGCCGGCACCCCAGCTGGAAGCAAGGGCAGTGGACGCAGCACCCGCAACGGGCGGTCGTAGAGCAACAACTCCGTGCGTCCCTCCAGGCTGCGCACCAGGGCAAAACGCTGACCGCGGGCATCACTGCTGACACTGATGGGTCTGGCATCAGGGCGATTCAGCCCCGGCAACGGTGTAACCAACCCAGAGCGGAACTCCAGCCAGCGCACCTGCAATTGGCCTGAGCCTGATGGAGCCGGCGCAATCCAGGCGAGCCCGTCACGGGCCAGGCTGGGGGAGCGATCATCGCCGCGAGATGCGAGCCGGCGATTCAGACCAGGCTCAGGCTGAGGGCGCAGCACTGAACATCCGCTGAGCAGCGCCAGCCCCGTGGCGGCCATCAGCAAGCACCAACGCCTCATCGCAGCGGAGAGCCAGCCGGTTGATCTGGCTCCAGCTCAGACAAGCGAAAAAGTTCCACATCCAGTTGCCCCTGGCGCAGCACCTGCAACGCCAGACGTTGACCATCAGGCGAAAGGCTGACCCGCTCCGGCAGTCGATCGCCGGGCAGTGCCAGTGGGCGCAGTCGGCCATTGAAGCGATCAAGCACCACCACCTCGCGGCGTTCGCCCCGCTGACGGATCAAAGCCAGATAACGACCACTCCAACTCAGGGAGGGGGAGCGATGGGGGGTATGGCGCCTCAGTCCCCTCAAGGGCAACTCCCGAGCGCTGCTGCGCTCAATCAACCGCACCGAGCGCCGTCCGCCCCGTTCCACCACGGTGGCAAGCAAACGACCGTTGCCGCTCAGAGCCGGGTCTTCCTGATCGCCAATGCCAAAACCTCCATGGCGTTCCGCGCAGCCAGCCACCAGCCCTGGCAGCAGTGCCAGGGCAAGTACAAGCTTGGGCAACGCGCAGGTCAGTCGTCGAAACGGGAGCTGTTATCAGGATTGCCAGCGGCGGATCCAGACGAACGGCTTGGCGCAGGCCGGGTTGGTGTGGCGCCATCGCCTGCCGCAGAGGGGCGGGTTGCACTGGGGGAGCCCACCGGGCTGAACTCAGCATCACTGATGGGCGCACCCTGGGGCACAGCAGATGCGGGGCGCTGGGGCCGGGGCTCGGCAGTAGCCCCAGGACGGCGGCTGGAGCGGGGCAGATCGTCTGCCGCTGCAGTAGGGCGAGACCCGCTGCGGCTGGGGCGAGCATCACGCTCCCGGCGACGGGCACCGAACTCGGGCTTGTCTTCATTCCGGGCAGAGGACGCCGCATAGCGGCTGCGATCCCGGGGTGCGGGGCGCTCCCGTTCACGCTCCGGGCCGTCATTCCAACCGCGACCACGCGGCTCACCCGAGGCTTCTGATTCACCAAAACGGCTCTGGGCCCGCTCAGGAATCGCGCGCCGTTCCGGCCGGCGGGGACGATAAAAATCATCGTCCTCGGCGCCATCGCCGTAGCCATCGTCGGCACGGGAGCGAATCCGCCGCCTCAAGGGCTGGGGATCGTCAAAGCGCTCTTCGTTGCCCCACTCACCACGCCCCATGCGAGGACGGGACGGCACCGGCTCGTCATCATCGAAATAGGCCGAACGGCGCGCCTGCTCAGTGGTGACACTGCGCAGGCGAACCGATTCGTAGGCGAAGAAGACCGTGGTTGCCGCCAGCAGGAACTGACCGAACTGCAGGATCGGATCAAGACGCCAACCCTGGAAAAACAGGATGCCGCCGCACAGCAAGCCAACGGCAGCAAAAAAGACGTCGTAATCCCGGGCCAGACCCGGTTTGAACGTGCGCAAGAAATAAAGCATCGTGCCGCCGACGGCGAGCACGATGCCCACGATGCTGGCCCAATTCAGGCTGGCGTTAACCATGCTTGGCCTCCCCGGCCTAGGGGACTTGAGAGTCCCGTTTCATGCAGTTTACGGGCGGCTCAAGGGGAGGTCCAAAGGGGAGCTCAGAGCTTGCGGTCCACCTGATCGGTTTGGCTGATCAGGATCAGAGCGATGGTGATGGGCACCACGACGATCAGGGCACCCGCCACGAGACTGTTGAGGAAATTCGCGAGGGAGGGGGTCATAGCGCCACCAAGGGTCGGACCATCTTAGGAGCCGTAATCCAGTCCTTAGGATGCTGGCCCCAGGCCGTAGAAGTTTGTGACAGCTCTGCCCGTACCGCTGCTATCGCTGAGCAGCTGGGTGATCGGCCTGCTTTTGGCGGCCTGGACCCTGCTGTTTCTGTTTCGGATCGTGCTCAGCTGGTATCCCCAAATGAGCCGTGAGAATCCTTTGGTGGCTTTTGTGGTGATCCCCACCGAGCCGCTGCTGGCGCTGACCCGCAAGGTGATCCCCCCCATCGGCGGGGTGGATGTCACGCCAGTGATCTGGGTGGGTTTGGTGAGCTTGATGCGCGAATTGCTGGTCGGGCAGCAAGGTCTGGTGACCCAGATGGTGCTCAAAGCCACGCCATTGGCCTGACCCCCGAACGGAGATCTGCACCTCAAAAAGAGGCTTCAGATTCTGGGCTCAGGCTCAAGACTCAGAGCTGAGCATCTCCTGCTCCACAAACTTGGTGTGGACCTGTGCGTTCTGGAATTCAGGACGCTCCAGCAAAGCCAGATGAAAATCAATCGTGGTGGGCACCCCGATCACCGCGCATTCAGAGAGCGCTCGCTTGAGGCGCAGCAAAGCGGCGGGGCGATCTTCTGCCCAGATGATGAGCTTGCCGATCAGTGAGTCGTAGAAGGGGGGGATGTCGTAGCCGGTGTACACGTGGCTATCGATCCGCACGCCAGGGCCACCGGGGGGCAACCATCCGGAAATCGTGCCGGGTGATGGACGGAAGCCGTGACGCGGATCTTCGGCATTAATCCGGCACTCGATCGCATGGCCGCGCAGCTGAATCTGCTCCTGCTGCAACGTCAGCGGCTCACCAGCGGCAATGATCAGTTGCTGGGCAATCAGATCCACTCCGGTGACCACCTCGGTCACGGGATGCTCCACCTGGATCCGGGTGTTCATCTCCATGAAATAGAAGCCACCGGAGGCATCCAGCAGGAATTCCACGGTGCCGGCGCCCTCATAACCAATCGAGCGGGCAGCTGCCACAGCGGCCTCGCCCATGCGACGGCGGGTTTCAGGATCAAGCCCGGGGCTTGGCGCCTCCTCCAGCAATTTCTGGTGGCGGCGCTGAATCGAGCAATCACGCTCACCGAGGTGCACCACATTGCCGAAACGGTCGGCAAGGATCTGCACCTCCACGTGGCGTGGGCGCTCGATGAATTTCTCCATGTAGAGGCCCGGGTTCCCGAAGGCGGCCTCCGCCTCTCCCTGGGCTGCCTTGAACAGGCTTTCGATTTCGTCGGCACTGCGCACCAGGCGCATGCCGCGGCCACCACCACCAGCGGTGGCTTTGATCATCACCGGATACCCCATGGAGGCGGCCAGCTTGGCCGCTTCATCCACGCTCTCCAGCAAGCCATCACTGCCAGGGATGGTGGGCACGCCCACCCGCTGCATCGTGGCCTTGGCGGTGGACTTATCGCCCATGGCCCGGATCGACTCCGGGGATGGCCCCACAAAGATCAACCCGTGGGCACTGCAGATCTCAGCAAAGCGATCGTTCTCAGCCAGAAAGCCGTAACCCGGGTGGATCGCATCGGCACCGCGGGAGGTGGCCGCCGCGATGATGTTTGGAATATTCAAGTAGCTGCGGCCGCTTGGGGGATCCCCAACGCACACCGCCTCATCCGCGAGCTGCACATGCAGAGCATTGCGATCCACCGTGCTGTACACAGCCACGGTTTCAATGCCGAGCTCTCGGCAGGTGCGGATGATCCGCAGAGCGATTTCGCCCCGGTTGGCGATCAGAAGCTTGCCAATCCCCATGGGGGCCCTCCGCAGCGGCTGATTTTATCAGCGCCATTCCAACCCCCTCGCCACTGCGCCAGATCGACTGGTACTCTTTTTTCCTGCTCAAGAGGCAGGCCACGCGGATGTGGTGGAATTGGTAGACACGCACGTTTGAGGGGCGTGTGACTTCGGTCTTGCGAGTTCAAGTCTCGCCATCCGCATCAGAACCGACCAGAGCCATCGTTCTGGTCTGTAACGGACCAGGCGAACTCACCACCTGGGTGCGACCGCTCGCGCAGCGGTTGCACCGCGATATGCCATTGCAGCCCAACGAGGCTGAGTCCAGCACTGAGCTGCGGCTGGTGCTCGTGCCCTGCCCCAATGCCACTGGCAGCGAAGCCAGTGTGGCCAAGGGCATGGGCCTGTTCAGCCGGGTGCTGCCAGCGAGCCGCTTCTGGTGGCTACTGCTGCGCCCCAGGCGCCATGGCCCCTGGCCCAAGCAGGGTGTGGTGGTGTTCCTCGGAGGCGATCAGTTCTGGACCGTGCTGCTCTCAGCGCGGCTGGGCTATCGCCATCTCACCTACGCCGAATGGGTGGCCCGCTGGCCCCGTTGGAACAATCACATCGCCGCCATGGGCGCCGCCGCCAGCGATCGCCTCGCCCCGCGCTGGCGTGAGCGCTGCTCGGTGGTGGGCGATCTGATGGCTGATCTCTCGGAATCGGCGCGCAGCAACACACCGCTGCCAGCAGGGGAATGGGTGGCCCTACTGCCTGGCTCCAAGCGGGCCAAGTTGCAGGTGGGGATGCCATTTCTGCTGCGCTGTGCCGATGCCCTGGCGCAGATGCGAGCGCAAACCCAGTTTCTGCTGGCTGTGGCCCCCACCACCTCGGTGGCGGAGCTGCAGGCCTACGCCGGTGAGGGCAATCCACTGCAGCGCTTCTACGGCACCCAGGTGCCTGAGCTGGTGGAGCGGGAGGGTCAGCGCTGGCTGGTGACCGCCGCCGGCACCCGGATCCTCCTGGTGGAGGAGCACCCCGCCCACGGCCCGCTGAGCCAATGCAACCTGGCCCTCACCACCGTGGGGGCCAACACCGCTGAACTGGGTGCTCTGGGAGTCCCGATGCTGGTGCTGCTGCCCACCCAGCATCTGCATGTGATGCAGGCCTGGGATGGCTGGGTGGGGGTGGTGGCACGGCTGCCGCTGCTGCGCTGGTTGATCGGTGTGGCCATCACCACCTGGCGGCTCAACCGCCGCGGCTTCCTGGCCTGGCCGAACATCAGCGCTGGCCGCATGGTGGTCCCAGAGCGGGTGGGGGCCATCTCCCCGGAGGCCATTGCGGGGGAGGCCCGTGAATGGCTGGAGCAACCCCAGCGCCTGGCGGGCATGCGCGATGACCTGCGCAGCCTGAGGGGACAACCTGGGGCGGTGGCGGCACTGGCCGCCTTGGTGGAGAACCTGCTGCCACCAGCGGAGCCCTCTGCCTAGGTTGAAGCCACTTTTTCAACGAAACGATGGCCGAAGCCGGCAGCAAGCTGGAGCGTTCCGACGCTGAATGGCAGGCCCAGCTGACTCCTGAGCAGTTCCAGATCACCCGTCAAGGGGGAACGGAACGGGCCTTCACTGGGGCCTACTGGAACCACAAAGGCACCGGCAGCTACAGCTGCGTGTGCTGTGGGGCGGAACTGTTCAGCTCAGCCACCAAGTTCGACTCCGGCACCGGCTGGCCCAGTTTCTGGGAGGGCGTTGACCGCAATGCCATCACCACACTCCGCGATGAAAGCCATGGGATGGTGCGCACCGAAATTCGCTGCGCCCGCTGTGACTCCCACCTGGGCCACGTGTTCGAAGACAGCCCCACCCCCACCGGGTTGCGTTACTGCGTGAATTCCGCCTCTCTCGAGTTCAAAGCCCAGGGCTGATCAGGCCCAGGGGTCCTCATCCACAGGACTCTGATTTGGAGCCTGCCGCTCCCGGCGGGGGCGGTAGGAGTCCAGCTCATCGAGAGGCTCGGCCTCCACATCCAGGGGTTCCCCGTAGCGACCTTCACGGCGGGGCATGGCGCGGCGTTCCTCGCCGTAGCGCGGTTCGCGGCTGTCGTAGCGCTCGGGCTCTCCGTAGCGATCACGATCGCCACCCCGGAATGGTTCCGGCTCGCGGTAGGCATTGCGGTCGCTGTAGGGATCCGCATCCCGCTCATCATCGAGATAGAGGCGCTGGGGCTCACGGGCCCGCTGGCGCTGCTCCACTTCCACATATTCCATTTCCTCCTCGCGCTGAGGCTGGAAGCGCTGCTCCTGGGCCGCGGTCAGGCGCCGCTGTTCCTGCTCACTGGGCTGACCGGCCGGCAGCTGGTTCTCCACAGGAACCATGTTGAGGCGATAGCGCTCGCGCTCCTCACGCTCGAGGCTGCCACCACCGATGCCCAGCTTTTCAAGCAACCCGCTGTTGAGCTGCTTGAGCTTTTCTTCCGCGCCCTCGTACACGATGATCCGATCGGGGCCGGAGCTCACGATCTCCTCCACCGGCAGCTCCCAGGTGCTGAGGATGCCCTCGCCCAGCAGGGGAACCCCCACAGCCCCCACCACCACGGTGACCAGTTCACCGGTTTCGATATCGAAGCTGAAGCCCAGCACCCGACCAAGCTGTTCGCCTGATTCCGACACCACCTGGCAATTGATCACCCGGTTGTAGCGATCTGGATTGAACGATTCCGATAGGGAATCCAGTGAATCCACCAGGATCACGTCACCCACCTGGCGGATCTGCTCCAAGGGCATCCAGCGGGGCAGGCCCGGCAGAAAGCGGGTGAGGGGGTTGTCGCGCAACCCCAGGGCCACCACCTCGCGGCGGTCGATGTCCACCATCACTTCACCCACCACACCAAGGCGGCGCCCGGTGTCGGTGGTGATGACCTGGGTTCCCATCAGCTCCGAACGCAACCAAAGGCGATCGGACGGGGCCGGCGATGCGTCTTGGGGGGAGGGCGCCTGCAAGGGCTGATGCTCACAATCGAGCCATTGTGTCGCAGAAAGGTGCCTCAGGCAGCAGCAACCGCTGCAGGCAAACCCACCACTTGGGTGTGGGCCCCGCGCGCCTGGGTGACACCGATGGTGCGGGTGCTGGCAGCGATCATCGGCCGGCGGTGACTGACCACGAGGAACTGAGCGTCGCCAGCCTGGTCGCTGATCAGCCCTGCCAGACGCTCCACATTGACCCCATCCAGGAAGCTGTCGACCTCATCGAGGGCATAGAAGGGGGACGGGCGGAAACGCTGGAGGGCAAACAGGAAGCTGAGGGCCGTCAGGGATTTCTCTCCCCCCGACATCGACGCCAGGCGACGCACGGCCTTGCCCTTGGGGCGCGCCACCAGGGTGAGCCCCCCCTCCAGTGGATCCTCAGGATTCTCCAGCGAGAGTTCGCCCTCGCCATCAGAGAGGCCAGCAAAGATCGTGCGGAAGTGACCATCCACCGCGCGGAAGGCTTCCATGAAGGCCTCCTGGCGCAGGGTGGCCACCGTTTCCACCCGCAACAACAGTTCCTGGCGCTCACTGGCCAGCACCTCGAGTCGCTCGCGCAGCTCCGCCAGGCGGGTTTCCAACTGCTCGAGCTCTTCAAGAGCCAGCATGTTCACCGGCTCAAGGGCCTCCATGCGCAGCTGCAGCTGGCGCAACTGCTCCTGGAGCGCCTCAAGGCCCGCCGCACGCAGCTCATCGCTGATCTCGGGCAAGGGATCGGGCAACGCTTGCTGCTGCTGCTGCAAACGCTCGCCCAGGCTGCGGCGCTCCTCCTGCAGGGATTCCAGTTGCTCGCCCAGGCGTTGCCACTGCCACTCGCGCTGCTGCTGGCTCTGGCGCAGCTCAGCCAAACGCGCCTCCGCCGCATCCCGCTCGCGGCGCTGCACGCCAAAGCGCTCGGTGAGCTCCTGCTGCTGCTGCTCAAGCCGGCGGCGCAGCTCTTGATCAGCCAACTGCTCGCTGCGCAGCTCCTGCACCTCAGCGGTGAGCTTGGTGGTGCCAGCCTGCAAGCGCGCCTCCTCGGCAGCAATCGCCTCCAGCTGACTGTGCAAACGGGCCAGGGCCAGGCTGCGATCCCGTTGGGCTGCCTCCAGGCCATCACGGCGTTCACGGGCACTGCTGAGGTTGCGGTCAGCCGCCTCGAGCTCCTCCTGCAGGGCGCTCCAACGGCCGGCATCCCCCTGATCGGCATTGGCGGCTTCGGCCTGCTCCAGAGCGGTGAGCTCCTCCCGCAAGGGAGCCAGGGCCGCCTGCAGCTCCTGCAAGCGCTGCTGATCCTGCTGCTGAGCCGCCGTCAACTGCTCCAGGCGAGCCAGCAGATCCCGCTGCCGCTGCAGCTGTGGTGCATTGGAGCGTTCCGCCGCGGCCAGTTCCGCCTCCAGCGCCGCCTGGCGGGAGCGGCTGGTGCTGAACTGCCCCTGGGCCTGCTCGAGCTGGCTGCTCAGTTCAGCCTCCTGGCGGCGGCTGGCCAAGAGAGTTTCCCCCAGTTCCAGCAAACGGCGGCGCAGGGGCTCAGCCTCATCACCATCGTTGGCACGGCCGAAGCTGAGGCTGTTGCTGCGCTGTTGCAGGCTGCCGCCGGTCATGGCGCCACTGCGCTCCAGCAGCTCCCCTTCCAGGGTCACGATGCGGCTGCGCCCCAGTTCCAACCGGGCGGTTTCCAGATCGGAGTACACCAAGGTGTCGCCATACACATGGCGGAACACCTCCTCATAAATGGGTTCAAAGCGCAGCAGGTCCACCGCCCGGCCCAGGCAGCCATGACCGGAGGGGCCAGTGCCGCGCTGCAGGGCACCACCCGCTGAGCGGCCACCACCACGAATCTTGTTGAGAGGCAAAAACGTGAGGCGGCCAGCGCGGCGCTGTTTCAGCAGGTTGATGGCCCGCGCGGCGATGCGGTCGTCATCCACCACCAGCTGGCTGAGGCGACCACCAGCGGCCACTTCCAAGGCCAGGCGGTAGCGATCTTCCACCTCGGCGAGCTGGGCCACCAGGCCATGGATGCCTTCAAGGCCCGCCTCCAACAGCACCCGCAGCGCGCCGGTGCCGCGGCTTTCCTGCAACGTTTCACGGCGACTGTCGAGGCGGGCGATCTCCCGCTCCAACTGCTGCTGCTCCTGCTCCAGGCGAGTGCGGGTGCGCTGCTGCAACGCCAGGGATTCGGCCAGGTCCTGGATGGCACTGCGGCGGGCAGTGAGCTCCTCGTTGAGCTGCTGCTGCTCGCGCTGCAAGCGCTGCAGCTGCTGGGCCGCCGTACCGCTGCCCTGCTGCTGCTGCTCCAGTTCCTGCTGCAACTCCTGCAGTCGTTCCTGCTCCTGCGGCAGGCGCGCCTCCAACTGCAGGGCCTCCGCCTGCTGCGGCCCGAGTTGCGCCTGCAATTCCTGCCTGCGCTTGCTGCGCTCCTGCTGCTGCTCCAGCCAACTGCCGGAGCGCCCCGCCACCTCCGCCAAGCGACGACGGGAAAGCTCCACGGCCGCCTCGGCGCTGCGACAGGCCTCAGCGGCCTGATCACGCTCCTGCTGCTCGTTGCAGCTCTCCAACTGCTGAATCTGCTGCTGCAGCTCAGTGCGCTGCTGCTGCTGGTGCTGCCGCTCCTGCTGAAATTCGCTGGCCTGCTGCTGGTGGCGCTCAGCCCGGCGCTGCAGCTCACGGCCGGCGGCATCCAGGCGCCCCAGCTCGCTCTGCACTGCCAGCAGCTGATCCTCACCCAGGCTCTTCACCGCCTCCTGCAGCTGCTCCAACTGCTGGGCCTGACGGCTGATCTCCTGCTCCCCAGCGGCGATGGCCTCCTGCACCTGCGTGCGCTGCTGGCTGAGTTGCTGCTGCTGCTCACAGAGCTGTTGCAGCTGCTGGCGGCTGTGCTCCAGCTGCAACACCTGCTCCTGCTGGCGCCCCAACTGCAGTTTGTGGCGCAATTCCTGATAGAGGCGAGCCCGCTGGCAATCGCGCTCCAGGCGGGTGCGGGAACTCTCCAGTTCCCCTTCCACGATGCGGCAGCGCTCCTCCCGCTCCTGCACATCCGCAAGTTTGGTGCGGGTCTGCTCGATGCGACTGTCGAAGAGGGCCACACCGGCCAGTTCATCGATGATGCCGCGCCGGTCGCGGGCACTGATCGACACGATGCGGGTCACATCGCCCTGCATCACCACGTTGCTGCCCTCGGGATCGAGGCGCAGGCGGCGCAACTGCGTCTGCAGTTGCTGCAGGTTGCAGGGCACGCCGTCGGCGCTGTAGCTGCTGCTCTAGGTGCCCCCCGGAGCCACCCGCAGCCGCCGGGTCACGGTCCACTCCGTTTGACCTGGTTTGATCCAGGGCCCCTCGGCGCTGGCTTCCAGGCCCTCTTCAGCGGCATCAGGCTGCCAACCGCTGAGATCAAAACGCACCGACACCACGGTTTCAGCCGCTTTGCCCTGTTTGAGCACGGTGTTGTTCACCAGATCGGGCAAGCGCTCAGCGCGCATGCCACGGCTGTTGGCCAAGCCCAAACAGAAGAGCACCCCATCGAGAATGTTGCTCTTACCGGAACCGTTGGGACCGGTGACCACCGTGAAGCCAGGCTCCAGGGGGATAGACACCGTTCCACCAAAGGATTTGAAACTCGTCAGACTGACCTGATTGATGAAAACCAACAGGACAGCGGTCCGCAGACCCAAGTGAGACTGAGTGGACCGTAGCGGAGCTGTTCCAGCGGGCAAGGGGGCAGGGGCCGCGCTGCCAACCGCCTGGGGGCCCGATAACTTGCGGCTAGAAACCCGAGAGAGCGATGGCGAGCGCAGGGGTGACACCAGCGGGGGAGCACTTCCGCGAACGCTTTGTGGATCTGCTGCCGGCGATTCAGGAGGAATGGCCCCAGGTGGCCCTCGAAGCGCTTGAAAACACCCGCGGCAGCCTTGATGAGGTGGTTCAGGTGATCGCCGATCAAACCGGTCGCACCGGTGGTGCTGTGCGGGAACAGCTGCTGGAGTTCGTGGATGTGGCCGGCGAACAAACGCGCCGCATCGGTGACAGCCTGCAGCCCCTCGAAGAGCAGCTCGAGCAATTGCTGGATGACCTCAATGCCAGCCTGCGCCCAAAAATCGAGGCACCGGTGCGGGAGCGGCCCCTGCTGGCGGTGGGAATCGCCGCAGGCATCGGCCTGCTGGCGGGGTTGATCCTGAGCGGCGGCCGTCGCCGCTGACACCATGAACAGCCCAAGCCGCCGCGGCGCCACCGGAAAACTCACCTCCCTGGTGGTATCGGTCATGGACCTGCATGTGCGCATCGCCCTGCAGGAGGTGGACAGCGAGAAGCAACGCCTGATCGTGGGGGCCCTGCTGATGGGCACCGCCCTGGTGCTGCTCACCAGCGCCCTGCTGGTGGGCCACGGCGCCTTGATCCTTTGGTTGGTTCAAAGCAAAGCGATGGCTTGGCTCGGTGCCCTGCTGCTGGTGGGCCTGATCGATCTGGTGCTGGCGGGGATCCTGCTGCGCATCGGCGGCCAACTGCTAAAGGGCCCCTATCTGCCCAAAACCACCGCTGGCCTGAGCAACACCACCCGCACCCTGCTGGGCCGCTAAGGCCTAACGAATCTCGTAGCGCAGCCAGCGGCAATCAATCCCGCCATTGCTGATCGGCACCCGCCGGCTGGCCTTCATGCCCAGGGCCCTGGTGAGCTCTGGGTTCCCACTGAGCAGCCAGAGGGTCCAGCCACTGAAGCGCTGCTTGAGCTGCTGACCCAGTTGGTAATAGAGCTCCTGCAACTCCTGCTGCGCTCCGATGCGGGCGCCATAGGGGGGATTGCACACCACAATCCCGGGCTGATCCGGGGGACTCAACGCCAGGCCATCGCCCTGTTGCAGGGCAATCCATGACGACAGGCCAGCCGCCTCCACGTTGCTGCGGGCCTGCTGCAACACCTCGCCATCCAGCTCCCAACCGATCACCGGCGCCAGGGGCTGCTGGGCTGCGGCAACAGCGCCTTCCGCGGCGGCCACCACTTCCGCACGCCAGAGGCTGGGGTTGGCATCCGGCCAATCCAGAAAGGCAAAGTCGCGCGCCTGGGCGTGATGGGCCGGCTCCAAAGCCCCAGGCAGAAGCCCAGGTGCACGCTGCAGCACCCGCCCCACCGCTTCAATCAGCAAGGTGCCAGATCCACAGAAGGGATCCAGCAACGGCACCTGACCATCCCAGCCGGTGTGATCGATCAGGCCAGCCGCCAGGTTTTCCTTGAGCGGCGCCAGCCCCATGGCGGCGCGATAGCCCCGGCGGTGCAGGCTGTCGCGGCTGCCGGCCAGGCACAGCGTGGCCATCGGGCCACGGCTGCCCTGACCCAGATGCAAATGCAGCACCCGATCCGGCTGATCGAGATCCACATCCGAGCGTTCAGCACATTCACGCCGCTGCCAATCCACCAGCGCATTTTTCACTTCAAGCGCTGAATAGTGGCTGTGGTTCAAGCCAGGCACGCTGCCACTGGCTTCCACACGAAAACTGCAGCTGGGCGGCAGCCACTGGCGCCAATCAGCGGCCTGCTGCACACCGGCATAGAGCTGCTCCCTGCCGGCGCAGGGGAAATTGGCCAGCAGACGCAGCAAACGGAAGGGCAAGCGACAGCGCAGGTGCGCCCGATAAAACCCGGCCAGGTCAAGCCGGCACCGCACAGCACGGCGCAGGGGCTGCACATCACGCCCGCCCACTGCCTCGAGTTCAGCGGCGGCCTGCGCCTCGAGCCCCGGGGGCACCACCGCGATCACGACCATCAGCTGCGACTGCTCCGGTACGGGCTTCCCCAACAGCAACCTCCTGTCCCACAACGGGCTCCTGCTGTCAGAATGCATGAGTCCGGTCTCGACCGGACTAGGTGATCCACACCAGTGTTTCGGACAGCGGTTCGATTCCGCTCAGCTCCATTCCCCCATCTCCTGGGGCTGCAATGGTTTCGACGGGGCATGAGGAGGGTGACTGAAGCCTGCTCGGTAAGAGCAAACCCGTAACTGCGAACAACATCGTTCGTTTCTCCCGTCAAGCAGCCCCTGTTGCTGCCTGACCCAAGTAAGGGAGATGGGGTGAGGTCAGCCTTATCACCCAAATGACCCAATGGGGGTGAAAAGCCCCCTCTTTTATGTCAGCAAACCAGCTCTTTGGGACTCATTGTTTGTCCGAAAGATCCATTTGGCGCTGAAACTCCTGGCGCCAAACAGACCAAGGCTTTGACCCAGGTGTTTCTTCCGCCAAATCTTGTGTTTGCTGTCTGATCAGCTCTTCCGACTGACTGAGATCAAGAGCTGTGGTGGCATGGGGAGGAACATACCAATGCGTTTTGACAAAAAGCTCGACCGTGTTGCCCTCAGGGTCGGGAACATACAGCGACCAACTGCCTCCATGATTCATCGCTTGCATGCCCGAGATATTGAGTTCTTTCAGGGCTTGATGGGCCTCAATGAGGCTGGGTAGCGCTTCAATTTCAAAAGAGATCTGGTTCAGCGTTGATGCACTTGTTGCCGAACGTCCTGGAGCCAGCACCAGTTGATGATGCTCTTGCAAAGAGCGAGATAAAAACACCATTGCTTGATCGCCTTCACCCAAGCGATCGGTTACGAAAAAGCCCAAAACATCGCAATAAAACCGCTCCATCCTTGGCAGGCTTTTGACATACAGCCCGAGATGAGAGAAAGCAGGCTGTAGTGGCAAGGCGGCGGAAGTCACGCTGGAAACACACACGAAGCTGCTCTCAACGTATGCAGAGCCCGAGTGGAGTGCCTTCGCCATGATGCCCAAAGAGTTGCTGATCCCATGCGCCCGCTGCTCTCTCTTGCGGCTGCTGCCTCACTGCTGCTGGCATTACCAGCACATGCTCAATTCTGCAGAGGCCACCGTGGCTGGGCCGCCCTGGGCTACCGGCAAGGCGTTGCGATGCGTTGGTTCAAAGAGCACGGCCGCGAGGTTGCTGCCGACTATGCGGAACAGGAATGCAACAAGAGCGCAGCTTGCACGGACTACCTCGAGCAACGCTGTGCCTACCAAGAGTGAGCCAATGATCACAGCCAGCTGACATCGGTGTGGTTGGCACACTCCAAGGGTTGCTACCAACAAAAGGTCAGCCTGGATGTCCCATGACCCGCTTCGTTGTTGGCTTGCTGTTTGTGATGGCTGCAGGGCCAGCCATCGCTGGTGCCGGAGTTGGTCAATCCATTTGGAAGCAAGAGCAGGCCTATCAGCGCGCACTTCAAAGCAAGCCGGCTGATGCCA
>JAYKHZ010000133.1:0-43643 GCA_035286165.1 Synechococcus sp. | reverse complement strand
CCACATCCTCCACATCCACACTCTCGCTGGAGAGGCTCAGCAGACGCCCCGGCACCAGGCCCCAGCGCTGCTCACCGCTGCCGAAGCTGTCGCGGCTGAGCAGCTGGGGATTGAGCCGCACCTCATCACCCACCTCCAGGCGGGTGGCGTCCGCCGCCGTGAACAGCACCACCGCAAGCTTTCCGGCCGCCGCGGGCGGCAGGCCGATGCTGCCGAGCTTCTGGCCGGGTGCCACCGGCTGGCCGGGGAGCACCGCCAGATCCAGAACCCGCCCCGCCGCCGGGCTGAACACCAGCTGGCTGAACTCCTCGCTCTCCAGGGCCGCCCGCTGGGCGCCCAGCTCCGCCGCCTGGGCCCGCAGGGCCGCCCGCTGAGCCCGCAGCTCCGCCAGGTTGGCGTCCACCGAGGAGATGTCGGCCTTGTTGCGCAGCACCAGGTCCTGTGCCATCACCCACAGGGGGCTGTAGCGGGCGATCACCTGATCGCGGCGCAGTCCTTCGAGGGCCTCCAACTGGCGGCGCACCGGGCGGTTGGTGGTGTCGATCTGGTTGCGCCGGCTCAACAGGGCCCGCTGCTGATCATCCAGGGCGCGGGCCTGCTCCCCGAGCACCTGCAGGCGTTGGGCGACGGCCTTCAAGCGGGCCGCGGTCACCTGGGGACCGCCGAGCACCGGCCCACCCTCCGGGCTGCTCTCGCCAACGCGGTTGAGAATGAGCAAACGCTGGCCCTGGCGCACGTCCTCCCCCACCCGCACGTCGACGCTCTGAACCTGGCCGGCACTGCGGGCGTAGAAGCCGCGGCGGGCATCCGGGGGCGCCATCAGACCCATGCCCCGCACCAGCACCGGAATCGTGGGGCGACTGGCCCAATGCAGGGAGAGCAGCGCCACCACCAGCATCGGCACCAGCTGGTAGAGCCGCCAGAGGGAACTCGCCGCTGGAAGGGTCATGGGTCCGTCGCACTGGCCGGATGGTACGGGAGAGGGCACGTAAGGTCGGGCGGCCTGTTGCCGCTTCCAGCTCCGCCTTGGTCCCGTTCACCGCCTCCCTTCGCCGCCGCCTCGACCCACGACGGCTGGTCCCGCTGGGCCTGGCGGCCCTGCTGCTGCCGCCCGGGGCCGCGGATGCCGAGTCGCTGTCCCTGCGGCAGGTGCTGGAGCAGGGGCTGGCCGACTCCCCCCAGCTGGAGCGCTCCCAGCGGCAACTGGAGCGGGATGAGGCGCTGGTGGCGCTGAACCGTTCGCTGCTGCTGCCCCAGCTCGATCTGGTCGGCCTGGGCAGCTACACCCAGGTGGGGAGCTCCGTGGGGGTGATCACCAACCTGCCCACCCTGGGCGACATCAGCCTGTCGCTGGAGAACGGCGGCTATGCGGTGCTGCGCAACAGCTTCGGCAACGCCGGCGTGGTGTTGGGGGCGGATCTGCTGCCCCTGCGCCAGCTCGCCCTGATCGCCGCCAGCCGCTCCCAGCGGCAGAGCAGCCGGGCCAGCCGGCGGGAGAGCGAGCGCCAGGTGCGCTTCGAGCTGGTGAGCACCTACCGCCAGCTGCAGCTCGCCCAGGCGCTGCTGCCCGTCTGGCGCTCCGCCCTGAAGGCCTCGACGGCGATCGAGAACGACGCCCGCGCCTTCCTGAGCCGGGGCCTGGCGGCCCGCATCGACCTGCTGCGCGCCAGCAGCCTGCGGGCCGCCGACCAGCAGGGGCTGGCCCAGGCGGAAGCCCAGCTGGAGAGCAACCGCGAGCAGCTGGCGGCCCTGCTGGACCGGCCGGCGGCCACCCCGCTGGAGGCGGCCGATCCTCTCCAGGAGCTGCCGCCGTGGCCGGAGGATCTGCCCAGCACGGTGCGGCGCTCCACCGAGGGCCGCCCCCTGCTGGAGGCCCTGCGTGAGCAGGAGCGGGCCCAGCGCCAGCAGGCCCGCGCCGCCCGCGCCGCCCTGTATCCCAGCCTGAAGCTGGTGGCCGGGGCTGGCTACAGCGGCAACCAGCTCAGTGTTCCGGTGCTCCAGCAGGGTGGCGCCATCGACGGCGCACCCGTGCCGCTGCCGCTGCCCAGCCTGGAGCAGAGCGGCTTCGCGGCCGGTTCCTTCTACAACTGGGGCGTGGCCCTGCTGCTGCGCCAGCCCCTCTGGGATGGCGGCCGGGCCGGCTCCGGGGCGCGGCTGGCCGAGCGGGACGCCGATCTGGTGCGGGCCGACGAGGAGGTGGCCCGCCAGCGCATCCGCCGTGAGGTGAGCCGCGCCTGGAGCGATCTGCAGGCAGCCCCGGCCACGCTGGCCGCGGCCCGCGAGGCGGTGAGCGCCGGCGAGCGGGCCGTGCGCGACGCCCGGCTGCGCTACCGGGCGATGGTGGAGCCGATCACCGAGGTGCTGCTGGTGGAGCGGGATCTGCAGGTGGCCCGTGCCGCCCTGCTGGCCGGCCTCACCCGCCAGGCCCTGGATCGGGCCGTGCTGGAGCGGGAGACCGGCGTGGAGAGCGGCGATCCCTGAGGGGCCGCCAGTGCCGCACTTCAGGCCTCGCCGGCCTCCACTCCCTCGAGGTTGCGCAACAGGCTGCGGGCCTCGTCACGGCGCAGGATCAGCACGCTCAGGGGCGGCAGGCAGAGGTCGAGGGAGTTCTCGTAGCCGTGGATCGCCCAGGAATCGGTGAACTTGCCGCCGAGATTGCCGAGGTTGCTGCCGCCGTAGCGGCTGCTGTCGCTGTTGAACACCTCGTTGTAGAAGCCCTCCAGGGGCACGCCGATCCGGTAGCTGCTGTGGCTGGTGGGAGTGAAGTTGGCCACCACCACCAGCCAGTTGCCGGTGGCGCTGCAGCGGCGCATGAAACTGATCACCGAGTGGCGGTTGTCGTTGCAATCGATCCACTGGAAGCCGTACTGATCGAAATCGTCGCCATAGAGCGCCGGTTCGGAGCGATAGAAGGCATTGAGATCATCCACCAGACGCTGCAGACCCAGATGGGGTTCGTAATGGAGCAGATCCCATTGCAGATCGCCCCAGACATTCCATTCAGCGCGCTGGCCGAACTCCATGCCCATGAAGATGGTCTTCTTGCCCGGGTGGGTCCACATGTAGGTGAGCAGGGCTCGCACATTGGCAAACTTCTGCCAGTCGTCGCCAGGCATCTTGTGGAGCAGGTTGCTCTTGCCGTGCACCACCTCATCGTGACTGAGGGCGAGCATGAAATTCTCGGTGAAGGCGTACCAGATCGAGAAGGTCACGTGGTTCTGGTGGAACTGACGGAACCAGGGATCGAGCTCGAAGTAATCGAGCATGTCGTGCATCCAGCCCATGTTCCACTTCAGGTTGAAACCAAGGCCTCCCATGGAGGTGGGCATGGTCACCAGGGGCCAGGTGGTGGATTCCTCAGCGATCGAGAGGGCGCCGGGGAAGTAGTGGAACAGCACCGAGTTGGCCTGTTGCAGGAAGCGAACCGCCTCCAGGTTCTCGCGGCCGCCGTGCTCATTGGCGATCCACTCGCCATCGGGGCGGAGGTAATCGCGGTAAAGCATTGAGGCCACTGCATCCACGCGGATGCCATCAATGTGGAATTCCTCGAACCAGAAAATCAGGTTGGAAACCAGGAAGTTGCGAACCTCATTGCGGTCGTAGTTGAAGATCAGCGTGCCCCATTCCTTGTGCTCGCCGATGCGGGGGTCGCTGTGCTCGTACAGATGGCTGCCATCGAAGAAGGCAAGGCCATGGGCATCTTTGGGGAAGTGGCCCGGCACCCAATCCAGGATCACGCCGATGCCCTCGGCATGGCAGCGATCCACAAAGGCGCGGAATTCATCGAGGGTGCCAAAGCGGCTGGTGGGGGCGTAGAAGCCCGTGACCTGATAGCCCCAGGAGCCATCAAAGGGGTGCTCCGCCATCGGCATCAGCTCGATGTGGGTGAAGCCGCGGGCTTTCACATAGGGGATCACCCGATCAGCCAGTTCGGGGTAGGTGAGCAGGCGGGCGCCAGGCTTGAGATCGGCAGCCGGAACTGGGGGCCTCGGGGTGCCATCGGCTTCGATGAAGGGCTCATCCCAGCTGCCGTGCATCCAGCTGCCCATGTGCATCTCGTACACCGAGACGGGCTGCTCCAGGGGATTGCGGCTGTCGCGGGTTTTCAGCCAGGCGTCATCGCTCCATTCGAACTGGTTGAGGTCGGCCACCAGGGAGGCCTGCTTGGGCCGCACCTCGTGTTGGAAGCCGTAGGGATCGGCCTTCTCGTAGCAATGGCCCTCCTGGGTGTGGATTTCGTACTTGTAGTGGGCGCCTGTTCCCAGGCCCGGCACAAACAGTTCCCAGATGCCCCCCAGCCGCTGCTGCATCGGCAAGTGGCGGCCATCCCAGTTGTTGCAGTCGCCGATGATCGAAACACTGCGGGCACTGGGAGCCCAGAGGCAGAACTGCACGCCGGCGACGCCGTTCTGCACCAGGGGATGGGCGCCCATCCGCTTCCAGATGTGGTGATGGTTGCCCTCTGCGAACAGGTGGCGGTCCATGGCCCCCATCCACTCATGGCGGAAGGCGTAGGGGTCGTGTTGTTCGTGGGTGATGCCGGCCCGCTTCACCCGGAGGCGATAGCCACAGCCGGGATCGCCGCTGAGGGGAGCCTCAAAAATCCAGGGGTGGTGCGGGTTCTCCAGCACCACCTCGCTGCCTTGGTGCAACAGCACCACGTGCTCGGCATCGGGCATCCACACCCGCAGCACCCAATGACCATCAGCCAGTTGCTGGGGGCCGAGCACCGCTAGTGGATGGTCGTGGTTGCACTGGGCCAGACGCTCTGCGTCCTGGGCCATCCACTCAAGGGTTGCCAGAGCCATCAGACCGGAGCACACGAATTGGCAGGGAGGTTAATCCGTTTTTTTTGCAAACTCTGTCGGCATGGGCGGTGTGAGGGGTTGCATCTCCAAATGGCTGCCCTCCAGTGCCGCCTGCAGGGTGATCACCTCGTGGTGCATGCCAGCGGGGCCTGGGCCATGGCTTCCGGTGCCAGGGTTCACTGCAATCTGGGGCCAGGCGGAGGCGGCCAGGGACAGGCGCAGGCGATCGCCCGGCCTCAGGCTCGCCAGCAGGGGTTGGAGGTTGATGCAGCGCCACTGCAGCTGCAGACATGACTCCCCCAACTGGCGCAGCACGCCAGTGCTGAGCTGCAGCACCTGGGCTGAATCGCGCCGCAGCACCGACAGGCTGGCGCAGAGATCAAACCCGGGCCGATCGGCTGCCACCTGCAGCCGCAGTTGCGGCCGCCCCCAGAGCTCCAGCGGCTGCTCGATCGGCGCAGAGCTGAAACACAGCACATCGGCGCGGCCATCGAGATCGGCCCGATCCACCAGGCCGGCATCCAGGCCCAGATGGCCTCCCCGGCCCGGCACCGCTCGCCAGGGATCGTGCACCCACACCACCGTTCCAGCCCCCTGGCTGTCGTGGCTCAGGCGGCCCTCATCGCTGCGACTGGCGGCGAGACCGTGGCTTTCCAACCCCCAGCGCAGGGGTTGATGGGCCATGGGGTCGTGCTGGCGCCATTGCTGCAGCAGCAGGTCGTAGGCGAGGCAGGGACTGGCAGCCGCCGGTTTGCGATCGCGCAGGTGGTGGTCAAAGAACTGTCGTTGCCATTCATCCACCCGACCGCAGCCGGCGCTGCCGTGGTCGTGATTGCCCACACGGCGATCCCAGTTCAGGTGGTTCCAGGGGCCGATGCGCAGTTGGGGGGTGGATCCAGCCCTGCGGGCCTGTTGCCAGAGATCCAGGCCACCGTTGAGATAAGGGTCGCTCCAGCCCTGCACCAGCAGCATGGGGCGCTTCAGTCGCTGCGGGCTGGGTTGATGCCGGCTCCAGCCCTGGCTGTTGCAGGCATCCCGTTGCAGCCAGGCCAGCACGGGGTTGCTGGGATCGTGCTCGCTCAGCAGCTCGGGTCCGTGGTGCAGAAAGCTGCCGTTCTGCAGGCTGCTGCGGATGGCCAGCCAGGCGGCTTCATCCCCTCGGCGGCGGCAGCTTTCAGCAGCCAGTTGCAGTCCCCAGCCCAGGCCCAGAGCCCACCAGTGGGCGCCGCCCTCGCTGGCCCAGTGAAGGCGCTCATCGAGGCCGCACATGGCCGGCGCCATGGCGTCGGGCGCCACGGCGTCGTTGCGCCCCAGCAGTTGGGTGAGGCCCTGGTAGCTGAAGCCATAGCTGCCCACACGCCCGTTGCAGCGCCAGTCGTTGCGCAGCCAGGTGAGGGTGTCATCGCCATCGAGGGCTTCTTGGCCAAAGCCCAGGAACTCACCGCCGGAGGCACCCCGGCCGCGCACATCCACCACCAGCACCAGATAGCCCTGCTGGGCGTACCAGGCGGGATGGGCATACACAACGGTGGAAGCGATGCGGCAGCCGTAGGGCTGGCGCATCACCAAGGCGGGCCATGGTCCTGTCCCACTGGGACACCACAGCAAACCCTGTTGCATCACCCCATCGCGCAGGGGGATGGCAACAGGAATCGCGTCCATGGGGATTAGCGAACGTCGGGGCAGTACATGCCCACCACATAAGTGGTGAGGATTTCGGCATCCAGCTGGCTCAGGCCCTGACGGGCTGCCGTTGAACTGATGATGGCTGGATCGTGGGCTTTGCGGCCACTGGCATTGAGTTTGCGGAATTCACCGCAGAGCTGGGCCGCCAGCTGTTTGTTCTGCTTCACCGACTCCAGCAGCTGGCTTGCCGCTGCTTGGGCGCTGCCAAAGCCAAGGCTTGCCACGAGGCTTGCCATCAGGGGAAGGAGCGCGCGTTGCAGCATTGCAAGAGCGGTGCGGACCTTTTTATTTCAGGCCGCGAAAAACCCTCCCGGGGGTCTCCGGTGTCAGTTCCTCGTCCGACCCGTCGCAAGTGGGACCAGGGTCACGCTGTCGTCGCGCAGGTCGCGCACCGCCTCTGCCAGCAGCACAGGACGGTTGCTGCCATTGGCTTCTGCTTTCAGCTGGCGCAGGCGCACGTGCACCAGGCCGTCGGCGCTCCGGCGCCCACTGCCCCGCAGGTTGGTGGCCACCTGTTCCACTGTCGGTGCGGCTTGAGCTGTGGGGAAGTCAGCGGCGGCGGCGGCCACCACCAGATCGCCGCCGTTGTCGAACACCACTGGCACCACCAGGGCGCCTTCAATGCTGGTGCGGGGGCTGTAACTGATCGCAAAAGCAGCGCAGCCGGCCGCCAGGAGCAGCGTGAAACTGCTGACCCCCACCAAGCGGAAGCGGATCCCCCAGCGCAGCAGGAAGCCGGTCACCGTGAGCACGCCGAGAACGCCAGCGGCGGCAGCCAACCAGGCACCGGCCTGCAGCAGCAATGGATCCGAAACCATGGAGGGTGCTTTGAAACGCACCTATATTGCGCCGACTCCGGACAAGACCGCCGCAACCAATGGGTGGATCACTCCGGCGTGTTCTGCTTCCGGCCAGCACAGCGGCCTTGATCGGCCTGTCTGGCTGCAGCACCTCCGCGGCCCTGGGCGACTGGAACAGTGAGCCCCTGCGCCAGTGGTTGCAACAGCAATTCAGCCTTGGTCTGGCCCATCCGGTGTCGCTCGGCCCCCTGCAAAGCATTGGTTTGCAGGGGCTGGTGTTCGGTCGCACCCGGGTGGGGCCAGGCCCCAGCGACGCCTCCACCATGGAGCTGGAGCGGCTCACGTTGAGGCCTGATCTGCTGGCCAGCCTGCGCCAGGGGCGCTGGGTTGGGGCGATCGGCTTGTCGGGGCTCAAGCTGCACCTGCGCTCCAATGCCTCCGGGGAGCTCTGGGTGTTTCCCAGCAACGACCCCAGCCAGCCACCGCCGCGCATGCGTCTGCAGCTGTCGCTGTTGGATGCAGCGCGGGTGCAACTCGACGATCAAGCGTCCTGGCGCTTTGCCGATGGCCGCCTTGACCTGAATCTGCCGGCGCGGCAGCTGAGCTTTCGCGGCAATTTCCGTCCCCCAGGTGGCCGTGCCCGCCGTTCGTTGCTCTCACTTCAGCTGAGCAATCGCTGGGGAGCCCAGCCCGGTGCGGAGGCCCAGCTGCTGCTGCGCCGCATGCCGCTGCGGAATCTCACCGCCTTGGGCGGAGAGCCCCTGCCGCAGCTGGTCGGTGAGCTGTCTGCCCAGCTGAAGTTGAAGCAGCAGGGCGATCGCTTCCGCTGCCATGGCCCCCTGCGGCTGAAGCAGCTGAGCTGGCCGGTCACGGGGGTGGCGGCACCACTGCAGCTTCCTGAGCTGGCCCTGCGCTGCCGTGGGGATCAGCTGCGGCTCAAGCCAGCCCGCTGGCGTTGGGGTGAGCGCGGTGGTGAACTGGCTGCCGGTTTGCACTGGCAGGGGGCTCCCTGGCATTCCCTGCAGCTGCAGCAGTTTCTGCTTCGTTCTGCTGGCTCGCAGCTGCAGCTGGCCGGCCGTGTGCTGCCTGAACTCGACTTGAGCAGCCAGGTTCTGCGGCTGGAGCCCGCCCTGTTTGGCCAGCAGGGTGCCGCGTTGGTCGGGCAGCTGGGCCTGAAGCAACGCAGCTGGTGGCTGCGCCTGGCGGATGGCGCCTTGCAAACCCCCGCTGGCTTGCTGCGGTTGCAGGGCAGGGCCAGTGGTGCGCTGGGCAGCTCCCCGGATCTCAAGCAGCTGCAGGCCCAGCTGCAACTGCAGCCTTCCGCCCAACTGGCCCAGGATCAGCTTGGTGAGGTGAAGGCCGAGCTCCAGTGGCGCCATGCCACGCGGCGGCTTGAGCTGCAGGGGGGCTCCAGCCTGGCCGGCGAGCCGTTGCGCTTGCAGGGCCATTGGCAAGCCCAGCCCGGTAAGCCTCTGCAGCAGGGGGTGCTGCAACTCCAGGCCCAGCTGGATGCCATGCCCCTCTCGGCCCTGAATCCCGCTTTGCAGGGCAGTGTTTCAGCGCGTGTCGAGGTGGGCGGTACGGCGGCTGAGCCCAAGCCCAGCGCTCGCTTCACCCTGCAGCAACCCGGTGCCATGGGCCTGCGTTCCGCAGAGACCTGGCAGGGGACCTGGCAGCCAGCCCAGCTCCAGCTCTCCTCTGCCTCCACGCGCATCGAGGCGCAGCTGAATGGTGGTGAGCTGCAGTGGCTCAGCGCCAACAAGGGCGCTGGCAGCCTTGCCCTGCGGCGCCGCGGCGATCGCTTCGCTTGGAGCGCCCGGGAGTGGGCACTGTCGCCGTTGCAGCTCAGCCTTCCTGGGCAGTCGGTGTTGCCCCTGTCGGGGGTGTTGGAGGGGGGCGGAACCCTGCGTTTTGATCCCCTTTTGGTGCAGGGCCAGGCGGAGCTCAGCGAACCGGCATTGGCCTGGATCAAAGGCAAGGCACTGACGCTTGATGGGCGTCTGCAGGGCCCCCGTTATGCGCTGAATGCCGAGCTGCAGAGTTTGGCGGAGGGGTCTCTCCAGCTCAACGCCCGCGGCTTGCTCGGTGGTGCCTTGGATTTGCAGGCCAAGGTCCGGCGCTTAAAAGCGGCTTCGCTGCTGCGGTTGTTGCAGGATCTGCGCCAGCCAGGTGTGGCGGTGCCCATTGGCCAGGCCAGTGATCTTGGCGCCTTGGCCATCAACACCCTCGGGCAGAGCCTCGATCAACAGATTCAGGAGCTGCTGCGGGCCCAGCGTGCGCTGGCTTTGGCGCGTCCTCAGCCTGAGGGACCGGTGGCACTGCCACTTGAGGCCCTGCAGGGGGTGATGGATGCCGATGTGGAGGTGCGCGGTTCTCGGCCCGAGCAGTACTGGCTGAAGCTGGTGAGTCGCGGTCACCTCTGGTTGCGCGGTGAACAGCAGGACCGAGCCCTGCAGCTTGAGCCCTTCATCGCCCGGGTGAATGGGCCCCTGGATCAAGGGGATGGTCGGTTCAGTTTCTCGGGTTTGCCCCTGGGTTTGATCGCCCTGCTCACGCCTGTGCCCGTGGGCCTGCGGGGACGCCTGCGCGGGCAGGGCAGCTGGCGCCTGGTTGGGGAACAATCCAGCCTCAACCTTGATCTGGCCCTCGATCAGGCCAGCTTGCAGGGCCAGGGCCTGGTCCTGGAGCGTGGTCGCATCGAGCTGCGTGATCAGCAGCTTGATCTCGATGTCGCCCTGCGGGGAGGGCAGGCCAGCAGCGCTGTGGAGTTGCAAGGGCGCCTGCCCCTTGATCCGATGGCTGAGGGCCTTGAGCTGCGCTTGGCCAGCCGCGGCGATGGTTTGGCCTTCCTCTCCGCCCTCAGCGGCGGGGAGCTGCAATGGCAGCGCGGCAGCCTGGATCTGCAGCTGCTGGTGCGGGGCAGTCGCCTGGTGCCCGTAGCGAATGGCTTTCTGCGCGTGCGCGATGGGGAGCTGCTGCTGGCGGGGCAAAACGTGCGTCAACTGCAGGCGTCCGCCTTCTTTGACTTCCAGCGGCTGCAGCTTGAGCAATTCAGCGCAACGGTGGGCTCCGGCCAGCTCAGCGGCAGCGGCAATCTGGCCTTCCAGCCTGGGGGCAGCAGTGCTGGTCTGGAGTTTGGGCTCAAGCAGCTGCCCGTTGTGCGCCCCAACCTCAAGGTTCAGGCCGATGGTGTGTTGCGCCTGGAGGGAAGTTTGCAGCGTCCGTACCTGGGGGGGCAGCTGCAGCTCAGCAATGGTCAGCTGAATGTTTCCTCGGCGCTGCTGGATGCCAGTGGCCCAGGGGGTGCTGCCACGTCGCTGGGGGCGTTGACCCCTGAGAGTCGTTGGGATTTTTCCGCGCCGATGGTGCTGCTGGGGCCGTCGGTGGAATCGAGCGCTGGTGTGGCCCTGCGCCGCAGCCTGCCCAGTGTCG
Organism: Synechococcus sp.; assembly: GCA_035286165.1. GTDB lineage: Bacteria > Cyanobacteriota > Cyanobacteriia > PCC-6307 > Cyanobiaceae > RCC307. The sequence continues at coordinate 32,917 of JAYKHZ010000133.1, read as the reverse complement.
GCGCCCTGCGTTTCCGCAATTTGCGCCTGGGCTTTGGACCAAAACTGCGCATCCGCTCCGCGCCTGTGGCGGATTTCAAGATCGGCGGCCTGCTCACCCTCAATGGCGCCGCGGGTCCAGATGTGCAGCTCTCTGGTGTGGTGCGTTTGCTCCAAGGGCGCATCAATGTGCTCACCAACACGCTCAAGCTCGACGCCAACAACGCCAACGTGGCGGTGTTCACGCCGTCGCTGGGGTTGATTCCCTATCTCGATGTTGTGCTGGTCACGCGGGTGTCGGATCAGGTGGTGGCCGGCAGCGGTGATCAGTTGGTGAGCGCCGATGAATTGCAGGGCAGTTTCTCCAACCTTGATCGGCTCAATCTGGTGAAGGTGATCGTCACTGTGAGGGGGTCGGCCGATCGCATCGCTGAGAACTACACCCTGCGCAGCGTGCCGCCCCTGCCCCGGGAGAAGTTGGTGTCCCTGCTGTGGGGCAATTCCCTGGCGGGTTTCTCAGGGGGCAATCCCGGCACCGCCCTGGCCACCGTGCTGGGCGGCACCCTGTTGAGCCCGGTGCTGGGGGGATTCAGCGATCTCTTTGGTGAGCGCCTGACCGCTTCGCTGTATCCCGCCTATCTCGATCCCTACACCGAAGATCGCGACCGCAGCCGCTCCGGCCGGCCCGTGCCCTCCCAGCTGGTGTTGGCCGCGGAGGTGGGGGTGGATCTAACCGAGCGCCTCAATCTTTCGGTGCTCACCGCCCCCAACCGCAGCGATATTCCGGCTGAGGCGGTGCTGCGCTACCAGGCCACCGACACACTTGAGCTTCAGGGCGCTCTCGATCAAGAGGGGCGCTGGCAAACGAAAGCGCAGGTGTTCTTCAGATTTTAGTGGTACACCCGTACTACGTTGAGGTGCGTGGTTCTTCAGCGGTGCATCAGCCTGAGTTTCTTTGCATTCAGCCCGGCGATGTGGTGTGGGTGGAGCCGCCCGCTGCAGCCGCCTATCTCGCCTCTGTTCTGCATGTGGAGGGCGGCGCGAGAAGCGCCCATCCCAGTTATGCCCAGGTGGTTCGTGAGGACGACCTGGCGGTGCTCACGATTCAGCCCGATTGGGTGAGCCAGCGCTGTGCCGGTTGAGGGGATCCCTGCAGCCGGGGTTGTGTCGGCAGTTGCCCATCAAGGGCTGCACCAGGGCCAGGTGCTGGGTTCAATGGCGGCTTGTTGGGCCTTGCGCCAGCTGAATTCCTCGAGATGTCGTGCTTTTTGTTGAGGGATGGCCGCACCCTGAGCCTGGAGCTGATGGTGGAGGCCAACAAGGTGTTCACCTATGTCGATCAGCAGGGCCGTTGTGTGCACGCCCTGCTCTCGGCTGCTGCTGAGCGTGAGCTGCTGGCCCGGGTGCCCGTGGCGCAGCTGCCCTTGCAACGCCGCTTGGCATTGGCGCCTAAGGCCGCTTGAGCCTTAATGGGGGTGTGATGCGCGGGTGCGGTTCATGGCCAGGGAACCCCGCCAGGTGATCGGTGTGGACATCGGGGGTACGGGCCTCAAGCTCGGCCGCTTCAGCGCCGATGGCACCCTGCTGGCAGAGCTGCAGCAGGCCACACCGCAACCCGCCACCCCTGGTGCCGTCACCACGGCGGTGGTGGAGGCGATTGCTCAGTTGGATCCAGCCTCAGAAGCTGATGCGGTTGGCATTGGCTTACCCGGGCCGATGGATCGCGCTGGGCGCATCGCCCAGGTGTGCATCAACCTGCCGGGCTGGGAGCAGGTGCCCTTGGCGGATTGGTTGGAGCCACGGCTGCAGCGGCCGGTCACCCTCGAGAACGATGGCAATTGCGCCGTGCTGGGGGAGCAGTGGCTGGGGGCGGCGCAAGGCATCAACGATGTGGTGTTGCTCACCTTGGGCACCGGGGTTGGTGGTGGGGTGATCCTTAATGGCGCCTTGTTTCTGGGGCGTTGTGGTGCCGCCGCTGAACCCGGATTGATCGGTTTGGATCCGGCAGGCCCTGCCTGCAACAGCGGCAACAACGGCTCCATCGAAAGCTTCTGCAGCATCACCGCCCTACGGCGCTGGTCGGGCCAGGAGCCGGAGCAGCTCTCGGCCCAGGCTGCAGCGGGGGATCCCCAGGCCCAGGCGGTGTGGCGACGCTACGGCCAGCTGCTCGGTTGCGGCATCAGTTCGTTGGTGTACGCCTTCACGCCCGAGCGGGTGCTGCTCGGTGGCGGACTCAGCGCTGCCTTTGCCCATTTCGCTGAGCCCCTGCGCCAGGAGGTGCAGCGGCGGGTGCTGGCTCCCAGCAGGGCCGATCTCAGCATCGAAGCGGCGGCGCTTGGCAATGGGGCCGGCCGGCTTGGAGCGGCGCGCTTGGCCTTGCAGCGCCTGCCGTCCGCTGGCCAGGGATGATGCCCATAGAGCCCAGGTCGCGTTTTGCAACAGGTTGTTCCCGATCCTTCCCCTGAACTGCTGCAGCGCGCCGGTGACTTGCGCTCCCATGCCCAGGACCTGGCCCAGTGCAGCAATGAGCAGCGCCGTGAGGCGCTGCTGGCGATGGCCGCAGCACTGGATGAGCGCCGTGAGCTGATCCTCGAGGCGAATCGCGCGGATCGGGCCGCGGCGGAAGCCGCCCAGCTCAGTTCAGCGCTGATGGCCCGCCTGAAATTGGATGGTGCCAAGCTCGACGGCGCCATTGCTGGTTTGCGCCAGTTGGCCGCCTTGAGCGATCCCCTCGGCCAGCGGCAGCTGCATCGCGCTCTGGATCAGGGTCTGGTGTTGGAGAGGATCACGGTGCCCCTCGGTGTGGTGGGTGTGATCTTTGAAGCCCGCCCCGATGCGGTGATGCAGATCGCTGGCCTGGCGATTCGCTCTGGCAATGGCGCCATCCTCAAAGGGGGCCGGGAGGCCAATGGCAGCTGCACGGCCATCCTTGAGGCCCTGCAGCTGGGGCTGAGCCGTTCGGCGGTGCACCCCAATGTGATCGCCCTGCTCACCAGCCGGGAGGAGAGCCTGGCCCTGCTCAAACTCGAGGGGCTGGTGGACCTGATCATCCCCCGAGGCTCCAACGAGCTGGTGCGTTTCATTCAGGACAACACCCGCATCCCGGTGCTGGGCCATGCCGATGGCATCTGCCACCTCTACGTGGATCGCGAGGTGGATCTCGATCAGGCCGTTGCCGTGGCGGTGGACAGCAAAACCCAGTACCCAGCCGCGTGCAATGCCATTGAAACGCTGCTGGTGCACCGTGATGTGGCCGCGCCGTTCCTGGCCAAAGCGATTCCAGCTCTGGAGGCTGCCGGGGTGCAGTTGCGAGGTGATGCTGCCGCCATGGCCCAGGGTGTGCGCCATCCCGCCAACGATGACGACTGGGCCACGGAGTATCTCGATCTGGTGCTCAGCGTTGCTGTGGTGGATGACATGGAGGCGGCGATGGCTCACATCGGCCGTTACAGCTCACGCCACACCGAGGTGATCTGCAGCAGCAATGCCGCCACGGCTGAGCGGTTCCTGGCCCGGGTGGATAGCGCTGGGGTATATCACAACTGTTCATCGCGCTTTGCCGATGGCTTCCGTTATGGCTTTGGCGCTGAGGTGGGCATCAGCACCCAGACCCTGCCGCCCCGCGGGCCCGTGGGCCTTGAGGGGTTGGTGACGTACCGCTACCGCCTCCGCGGCGATGGCCACGTGGCCGCGTCCTACGCCTCCGGTGAGCGCCAATTCAGCCACGAGGATTTGCCCTGATGAGCAGTGCTGATCGCATCGTGGTGCGCGACCTGCGTCTTTGGGCCCATGTGGGCGTGCTGGAGCAGGAACGGGAGCTGGGGCAGTGGTTCAGCCTGGATCTGACCTTTGCGGTGGACCTCTCCGCGGCCGCGGCCAGCGATTGCCTGGCCGACACGCTCGATTACGCCGAAGCCGTGCAGGCCTTGCGCCAGTTGGCGGGCCAGTTGCGTTGTCAAACCATCGAGCATTTCTCCGAGCGCATCCTCGATCGCCTGCAGGAGCTCTACGGCCCGCTCTCCATTGGCCTGGAGCTGCGCAAGTTGGCCGCTCCGATCCCGGGATTTGATGGGGTGGTGGCTGTGCAGCGCCAGCGATGAAACGGCATGCCTGGAATGTGCCGCGGATCCGCAGTCGCCATCGGGGCTACCGCAACATGCTGCTGCTGGAGCTGCTGATCATCTGGCTAGTGCCATTAGCCCAGCACCACGCCGTGCTGATTGATTTCAGCTCGGTGGTGCTGCTGCTGTTCTTCATGAATTTCACCGCCCATCTCACCGTGTTGCGCTCCGGTCAGCGCCTGGTGTTCGTGCTTGGGGCCTGTGCGATTGCGGTGCAGTTGCTCTGGGCCGTGCTGCGCCTCTGGCCCGAGCTGCTCCCGTTCATTCCCTCGGGGGGGGCAGTGCTCGGTGGCTTGGCGTTGTTGCGGTTGATTCTGATGATGTTGTTTTTCGGCAACACCCTGGTGCGCATGGTGCGGGGGCTCATTCGCGAACCCTTTGTCACCGCTTCGGTGTTGATGGGGGCGGCCGCGGGTTACGTACAGATCGGCCTGTTGGGTGGGGCGCTGTTGAACACGATCCACAGCTTGCACCCCACGAGCTTCATCCCCTTGCAACAACCTGCCGATGCGGCCCTCACCATGGCGTCGCTGGGTTTTCTTACCACCGCAAGCAGTGCGGTGCTGGCCCCCAATGATCTGGTCGGTCAGGCCGCCGCCTTCTCGATCACGATTGTTGGGCAGTTGTATGTGGCGATCTTGATTGCCCTGGTGCTGGGGCGTTTTCACCGTCGCATGGCCCGCTGAAGAGGGCTCGCCAGCGCTGTTCCTGGGCTGCGGCTTCAACGCTGCCTTCGAAGGGGAATTGGGGCAGAAAATCCTTGTCAGCCAGGGGTTCGTAGGGCCCTTGTTTGAGTTCAAACATCACTGAATCCGGCGCGAGCGCCACCAGGGTGTGGAACTGTCCCTCCGCCAGTTGGATCCCGTGCACCTCGCCGCCTGCCTCCAGGCGTTCCTGCTGCAGCACAGCCCCCTGTTCATTGAGCAGCAACAGCCCAATGGCCCCCTGCAACACCAAAAAACATTCGAAGCCGCTGCCACTTGGTTCCCTGAGGTGGCGATGGGGGCGCACATAGGTGCCTGGCTGCAGCACGTTGAGAAATCGCTGCACCAGATCGCTGCTCTGGTGGAAATTGTGGTTCTTGCGCAGGCGTTTTGAGGCCCGTGCCTCCGCGGCCACCGCGTTGAACAGCGACGCGCTGATGCGGGTCAGGGGGGGCTCGTGGTCCATGGCGGCGCCGCTGGGGGAATCACCGAGCGTGACAGCTCTCTTTACTTTTGATGATGCTTGCTTGCTTTGTTGACACGCTGATAGCAACGGCCAGGAACGGAACGTGGCTGCAGCTGCGCGTCAGTGGGATTTGTACCGGGGCAACTTCGATGGTTGTTGGCAGGGCCGCAGCCTCTGGTATGAACGCGGCACCGCTGCTGCCCTGGATCTGAGCCATCCCTCCCAGGTGATCGACGACACGTGCTACGACATTCGCTTCTTTGATGACGACACAGGCCTGTGGGAGGGCCATGGCCTCAAGTACGCCTCTGGCGGCAAGGCGCGCCACCCGATTGCGCGAGCGGTCTACAACCAGAGTGATCACTTCTGGCAGTTCGCTGGTGTGGGTGGGCAGTCGAGCTTGCAGATCCTGCCGGCCGCCAAGCGTTTTGCCCACGAGTTCAACTTCTGCCACGGGCGTGCCCGCTCAATGCTGGTGTTGATCTGGACTGAGAGCAGCAGCGATGAGCCCGCCTCACCGGCCAGTCGCTGGCAGCTGGATGCGGTGAGCGAGGTGGCCTTTCGCTGTCAGCGCCACCAGCCGCCTGAACCGCTGCGCCATGGGGTGCAGAACAGCGAGGCACTGTTGCAGTCACTGCAGGGTTGGCGCGGGGAACAGCAGGTGCTGCGGCCGGGTGAAACCGGTGAGCCCAGCCACGCACCGGATGTGGAGCCGTTTGCAGCCAGCGCGTTTGCCTGCCATGGCCTGACCCCTGGGTTCAGTGATGGCTTGATCTGCTCGATCCCTGTGCAGCTGCCCAGTGGAGCCTTCCGGCTGGAGGTGGGATGCCTGGTGGCCGCCAACCTGTTTGAGCGGCTCAGTGTGGTGTATGGCACTGATCAGAAGCTGCAGCGTTGGGAACGCAGTCGCTATCGCCCCTAAACCATCGGTTGCCGCTGCTGTTGTTGCAGCAGTTCATTGAGCAGGTTGACGATCCCCTCCTGATAGCTCGTGCCGTAGCCGCCATCAGCCAGGGCTGCGCGGATGGCGGCCTTGGCATCGGGTTTCACAAAGAAGGTGATTGCTGCTTTGCCGCGCCGGCTGCTTTGGGGATTGGGATAAAAGCTGGTGCTCATGGCTTTGTCTGGAAAACCGTGTTTTCAGCTTCACCGCCATGGTCCTAGAGCCACATCCCCCAAATGGGTGATTTTGAGGGTGCTCACTCGGCGCTGGTTGTGGCGCCACTGCAGCTGCTGCCCTGGCCGGCCGTGCAGCCGTAGCAATGGTTGCCCGTGTGGATCGAGCGGGAGACCAGGTCGCTGTTGGTCACCGTGGCCAGCTCCAGCTCCAGGGGCAGCTCCAACATCTGGTTGAAGTCGCAGTCGTACAGCGCGCCATCGGCACTCACCGAGAGGGTGCTGCGGCACATCAGTCCGGCCAAGCTGCAAGGGTTGAAGGCCCCGCGCAACGTCTGCAGATAGCTCTCGGTGCGCTTCTGTTGATCCAGCGCATCCAGGAAACGGGCAATCGGCATGTTGTTGAGGCCGATCAGGGTGTTGAACACCACGCCGTGCTGCGCCAGGGTCTTGCGCCATTGCACCGTGTCGCAGGGGGTGAGCTGTTGCAGCGCCTCCCCCTCGGGATTGCTCATCAAGGTGAGCTGCAGTCCACTGCCCTCCTGGCCGTAGCCAAGGGCGTTCAGACGCCGCAGCGCTTCCAAGGAGGCATCAAAGGTTCCTTCCCCCCGCTGTTGATCAGTGCGCAGGGCCTCAGGACCCGGCAGGCTGGCCACGATCTCCACCTGCTGCTCGGCCAGGAAGGTGGCTAGGTCATGGAGGGCGGGCAGCAGCAGCACGGTGAGGTTGCAGCGGTCGATCACGCGGCAGCCCAGGGCACGCGCTTTCAGCACCAGCTGGCGGAAGCTGTGGTGCAGCTCCGGTGCTCCACCGGTGAGGTCCACCACATTGGGCATCAGGCGTTCCATGGCCGCGAGGCACTGCTCAACCACCGCCTCCCCCATTTGGGTGTGCCCCTGGTCGGGCCCGGCATCCACATGACAGTGGCTGCAGCGCATGTTGCAGAGCCGGCCCAGATTGAGCTGCAGCACCTCAAGCTGGCTGCTGCGCTGCAGCTGCGGGCTGAAATGCTCCGTTGGTGCCAGGGCCAGGGTGAGCCGCTGGCGTTGCTGGAGTGGGCTCAGAGTTGCCAATCGTCGGGGTCGATGCTGGGGAAGAGGGAATCCTCGGCCTCCAGGGCCTGCAGCCACTGGCTGTTCACCTGGCCGCCTGGTTTGAGGCCTTCGAGCAGCCGCCAGAAGCGGCCCAGGTGGCGGCGGATGCGATCGCGGGCCAGTTCAGTGGTGGTGCCGGCCCGCAGGATGAAGCTCCAATCAGAGGACTGGGCCAGCAGCAGTTCGCGCGCGGCCTGTTGCAGCAGGCGCTGCTGCTGCGGATTGCGGCCCGGGTGCTGGCGCAGTGCCTGGGTCATGGCCAGGCTGGCCTGATGCCAGTCGGGCACCACCCAGGCGTTGCTGTCACTGAGCCAATAGGCGTGGTAACCCCCTTGGCCCCAGCTGGAGGGGGAGGGGCGACACACCTGCAGTTGCGGCTGGCTTGCCAGGTTCTGGCGCAGGGTGCTGAAGCCCAGGCCAGCGGCTTTGCCCTGGAGGAACACCTGCTCGAGAAACTGCGGGCCTTCGAACCACCAATGGCCGAACAACTCGGCATCAAAGGGGGCCACCACCAGTGGTGGGCGATCCATCACGGCCGTGAGTTCGTGCAGCTGGCGCACGCGCTCGGCCACATAGGAGCCGGCATCGCTCTGGGCGGTGCGGCTGGCGTCCTCGGGGTCGTAGGGAAGCTTGTCCCCCAGGGGGCAGTCACCACCGCTGACCCGCCGCAGCTTCAGGCCCAGGGGCCGGCTGCTGAGGATGCCGGCGGCGTTGAGCTCCTCTTCGCTCAGCTCCCAGCCGATGTCACGGTGGAATTCGCGGTAGGCGCCGCGGCCCGGATAGCCGTCACTTGCAGACCACACCGGCAGGGTGGCTTCGCTGTCGCGGCCAAAAAAGGCCACCGAAGCCGATGAGCAGATCGGTGCGTACACCCCGTAACGCGGGCGGGGCAGGCCATGCAGCAGGCCGTGGGCATCGAGCACCGCGTAACGCAGGCCTACCGCGGCCAGCTGCTGATCAAGACCTTCATAGAAGGCGCATTCCGGCAGCCAGATGCCCTGGGGAGCCACCCCCAACACCCGTTCGTGCTCGCGCACGGCCGTGCGCAGTTGCCCCTGCACGGCTTCCGCTGGATCCCGCAGCAGTGGCAGATAGCCGTGGGTGGCGCTGCAGGTGATCAGGTCGAGGATGCCCGCCTGTTGCAGCTGCTGGAAGCCGCGCTGCACCTGGCCATCCAGGCTTCGGAAGGCCTTGAGCTGACGCTGAAAGTGGCCATGCAGGTGCTGGGCTGCTGCTTCCTCTTCGGGGCTGCAGCGCTCCAGCAGGCGACAGCGCTGCTCCACCCAGGGCTCGAAGCGCTCCTGCAGCACAGGGTCCACCAGCAGCGAGAGCAGCGTGGGGGAGAGGCTCATGGTGAGCCGTGGCTCACCTCCTTGATCAACGCAGCGCTGCAGTGATTCGAGCAGCGGTAAATAGCTTTCGCTCAGTGCCTGGAAGTACCAGTCTTCCTCGAGCGAGCCGGCAGCGCGGCTGCGAACGTAGGGAAGGTGGCCGTGCAGCACAAAAGCCAGAGCACCAGCGACCATGGATCCCCGTCGATCCCGGCAGTGTACGGCTGTTTTCCTGCGTAGCGGCCGCAGGGCTTAGAATGGGAATAACTCATAGTTAGTCCGCATAAGAGGTATGGCACGCGACCCGGGTCGGGTGTTGATTTTCGACACCACCCTCAGAGACGGTGAACAATCACCCGGGGCCAGCCTCAACCTGGACGAGAAGCTGGCGATTGCGCAGCAGCTCGCGCGTCTGCGCGTGGACATCATCGAGGCGGGTTTCCCCTTTGCCAGCCCTGGTGATTTTGAGGCGGTGCAGCGCATCGCCGCCACGGTGGGCACCCCCGATGGCCCCACGATTTGTGGTTTGGCGCGCGCCACCAAAGGCGACATCAAGGCCTGCGCCGATGCCGTTGCCCCGGCGGCCAACAAGCGCATCCACACCTTCCTGGCCACCAGTGACATTCACCTGGAGCACAAGCTGCGCAAGAGCCGCGCTGAGGTGCTCGAGATTGTGCCGGAGATGGTGGCCTATGCCCGCTCCCTGGTGGAGGACGTGGAGTTCTCCTGTGAAGACGCCGGACGCAGTGATCCGGAGTTCATGCATCAGGTGATCGAGGCGGCCATTGCAGCCGGTGCCACCACGATCAACATCCCCGACACCGTGGGCTACACCACCCCTGGGGAGTTCGGCGCGTTGATTGCCGATATCAATGCCCAGGTGCCCAACATCGCCCAGGCGGTGATTTCAGTGCACGGCCACAACGACCTCGGTTTGGCTGTGGCCAACTTCCTGGAGTCGGTGAAAAACGGAGCCCGCCAGCTCGAATGCACCATCAACGGCATCGGTGAGCGGGCGGGGAACGCCTCCCTCGAGGAGTTGGTGATGGCGTTGCATGTGCGGCGCAGCTATTTCGGTCCTTTCCTTGGCCGCAGCGCCGATAGCGACGAGCCGCTCACCGGGGTGCGAACCGAGGAGATCTACAAAACCTCGCGGTTGGTGTCGAATCTCACCGGGATGGCAGTGCAGCCCAACAAAGCGATTGTTGGCGCCAATGCGTTTGCCCATGAATCGGGCATTCACCAGGACGGTGTGCTGAAAAATCGCCTCACCTACGAAATCATTGATGCCCGCACCATCGGGCTGAACGACAACCGCATCAGTCTTGGCAAGCTCAGCGGCCGCAGCGCCGTGCGCTCCCGCCTTGAGGAACTGGGCTATCACCTTGACGGTGAAGATCTCAATGATGCGTTTGCCCGCTTCAAGGAGTTGGCCGATCGCAAACGGGAGATCACCGACCGTGATCTCGAGGCGATTGTGAGTGATCACAAGCAGCAATCCGAGGCCTACTACCAGCTCAGCGGCGTGCAGGTGAGTTGCGGCAGTGATCTGCGCCCCACTGCCACCGTGACCCTGCGCACCGCTGATGGTGAGGAGTGTTCCCAGGCCGCCATTGGCACGGGTCCTGTGGATGCGGTCTGCCAGGCCCTCAATCGCCTGGTGATGGTGCCCAACGATCTGGTGGAGTTCAGCGTTAAGTCGGTGACCGAGGGCATCGATGCGATGGGTGAGGTCACGATTCGCCTGCGCCAGAACGGCCATCTCTATTCCGGCCATGCCGCCGACACCGACATCGTGGTGGCTGCAGCCCAGGCGTTTGTGAATGCCCTCAATCGTTTGGTGAGCGGGCAGAAGCATCCACCGCTGCACCCGCAGCAGATGCCGCTGACCACCAGCCCTGAGCCGCTGGAAGCACCGGTTCTGTGATGCAGCGCCGTGTGCCGCTCTGGTCGCTGCTGCTGCAGCTGACCGTGTTGCTGCTCGTGGCCCTGCTGGTGTTGATCCCACTGCTGTGGCTGCTGAGCACCTCGCTGAAAGGACCAGCCGAGGACATCTTCCTCTCGCCGCCATCGCTGTTGCCGGCGCAGCCCAGCCTGCAGGCCTACGGCACGCTCTTCAGCCAGAGCCCCATGGGGCGTTACCTGCTCAACAGCACGGTGGTGAGCGCCTTCAGCGTGGTGGCCAACCTGCTGTTCTGCTCCCTGGCGGCCTTCCCGTTGGCGCGGATGCGCTTCCGCGGCCGCGGCCTGATCCTGGCGGTGGTTGTGGCCACCATCCTGATTCCGTTTCAGGTGGTGATGATCCCCCTCTATCTGCTGATGGTTCAGCTGGGGCTGCGCAACACCTTGATGGCCCTGATCCTGCCGAATGCGGCAACAGCCTTCGGGATTTATCTGCTGCGCCAAAGCTTTCTGGGGGTCCCGCGCGAGCTGGAGGAGGCGGCCCGCATGGATGGCTGCAGCCCGCTTGGGGAGTGGTGGAACGTGCTGATTCCTGCCGCCCGCGCCGATCTGATCACCCTGGCGATGTTTGTATTCATCGGCACCTGGAGTGATTTCCTCTGGCCTCTGGTGATTCTTGATGATCCGCAGCTCTACACATTGCCCCTGGGGCTGCAGCAGCTCTCCAGCTCCTTTTCGCTCGATTGGCGCCTGGTGGCCGCCGGCGCAGTGGTGTCGATCCTGCCGGTCTTGGGGCTGTTCGTGTTTCTGCAGCGTTTCATCATGCCCAGCGCCAGCGGCGATGCCGTGAAAGGTTGAGTTTTGGCTCAAGCCTCGTTTCGCTCAGGTCAGTCTTTCAAGCGCTGAACGCTTTGCGGGCCGGAATGGGGTAGGGGATACGGCGGTGGCGCATGCGCCGCCACACCTGAACGAAGGCGCGGACCAGCAATTCGATTTCTCCGGTTCCAAGCCCGCTGTCATCCAGCTGCCCATCGAAGCGGCGTGCCTGAATGATGCGGCGCACACTGTCGCAGGCCTGCTCTTCACTGGTTTCCGGAGGCATTGAGCGCAACGCGGCTTCGCAGCCATCGGCGAGCATCAGCACGGCGGTTTCCTTGGATTGGGGCCTGGGTCCGCGGTAACGGAACGGCCGATCGCTGGTGTTGGGGCTCAGTTCCCTGGCCCGGTGCAGGAAATACCCCATGCGCAGGGTGCCCTGGTGTTCGGGGATGAAATCCGCGATTGGAGCCGGCAGGCCATAGCGGCGGGCCATCTTCAGCCCTTCATCCACGTGGGCCTGCAGGATCTCAGCACTGCGCCAAGGATCATCGAGATGATCGTGGGGGTTGTCCCCGTTCTGGTTCTCGATGAACCACTGCGGCGCATGGAGTTTGCCTACATCGTGATAGAGCGCACCGGTGCGCACCAGATCCACATCGCCGCCGATCGCCCGCACCCCTGCTTCGGCCAGGCCGCAGATCATCAGCGTGTGCTCAAAGGTGCCCGGTGCCTCCGAGGCCAGGCGCCGCAGCAACGGCCGTTGCAGATCGCAGAGCTCCAGCAGCCGTGAGCGGGTGATCATCCCGAACATCTTTTCCACCATGGGGGCCAGCAGCAGGCCCAGCAGCAGCAGACCCCCCATCAACACCCCTTCGCTGAGCAGTTCACCGCCCACAGCACTGCCCATCAGCTGCATCAGGGCGGCCTCAAACAGCAGGGCCGCCACCGTGAGCAGCACAGCGCTCTGCAGCATCTCGGCGCGGGAGCGCTGGCGCGAGGCCAGCAGCACCCCCACCACCGCCACGCCTGCGGCCACCAGCAGGCGAGCGGTGCCGATGTTGTTCAGCGGCACCGGCCAGAGCAGGGTGGCTAAGGCCAGCCAGCTGAGGCCGCAGCTGGCCCCCAGACCTTCGGCCAGCAGCAAACTCGGGGGCACCAACAGGGCCAGGGCGCTCACGGAGGGCCCAAACCAGAGCTTGCAGCCCTGCACCGTTGCCAGGGTGCCGAGCAGCAACAGGGCCTGGGGCACGTTGAGATCGGGCTTCCAGCGTCTGCAGATCAGCAGCATCAGCCCCGCGCCGGCACTGGCCTCGATCCAGCGCACCAGGAACAGGCCCACCGCTGGGCTGCGGCTGATCAGCCCAAAGCTGTCGAGTACGTCATAGGCCCGCTGGCTGATCAGTTCACCGCGCACGGTGATCATTTCCCCAGCCTTCACTTCAATTTTCGGCAGGCCGTCCTGGTTGATCAGGTCATTGAGCAGCACCTGGGTGAGGCCGTTGTCGGTGCGCAGGTTGGTGCTGCCCTGCAGCGAACGGGTGATCAGCTTGGCGCCGAGGGTGCGGCCCGGTTCAGCCATGGTGTGAAGCTGCAGCCATGCGGCTTGCCGCAGCTGGCTTTCGGCCAGGGTGCTCACCAGCCCCTGGGCCAGCATGCGCCGCTGGGCCTGCACCACCTTCTGCTGCCACTGCTGCTGGGCATCAGCAGAGAGCGTGCTGAGGTACTCGGCCTCTTCGGCATTCAGGCTGATGGGGGCCAGCCGCGCCTCTTCGGAGGCCACGCTGTTCTGCAGCTCCAGCAGCAGGCGCCCCAGCCGTTCCTGCAACTGCTTGGTGGCGTCCTGGTCAGTGATCTGCACCTGAATGCGCGGCCCCAGCTGGGAACGGCGCTGTGCCAGGGCCTCGGAATCCACCACCGAAGCATCGCGGGGGGCGCGGATCTCGAAGGGAGCCGGTAGGCCGGGGCGCAATGAGGGCTGCACCAGCCAGGGCCAGGCGGAAATCACCCCCACCACAAGACAGGCCAGCAGCACCACCAGGGCTTCGCCGCCATACCAGCGCACACTCACCCGGCGCGGCTGTTCATGGCGCAGCCAGAGGCGCCAGCGTCGCTGCAGCCTCTGGACAAAGGTTCGTTGCCAGGCGGTGGGGGCTGAAGGCACGAGCTGGCCTGTGGTCAAACTGAAGCTAGCTCCCGAATCCGTGATGCCCGCCCAGCGTCTCGATGGCCGCGCGCTTGCTACTCGCCTCGAGGGCGAGCTGGCGGCTGCAATTCGTGATGGCCTCAGCCAGGCTGGTCGCCCGCCGGGGTTGGCGGTGTTGCGGGTGGGGGATGATCCGGCCAGTGGCGTGTACGTGGCCAACAAAGAGAAGGCCTGCGCGCGGGTGGGGCTGGCCAGCCACGGCGCTCACCTGGCTGCTGATACGCCCCAGGCAGAGATCGAAGCCCGGCTGCAGGCGCTGAATCAGGATCCGGCTGTCGATGGAATCCTGGTGCAGTTGCCCGTGCCTGCGGGCATTGATGACCGCGCCCTGCTGCAGGTGCTCGACCCCGATAAGGATGCCGATGGCCTGCATCCGTTGAATCTGGGCCGTCTGGTGCGATCGGAGCCTGGCCCGCGCAGCTGCACCCCCGCCGGGGTGATGGCCTTGCTCAAGGAAGCCCAGGTGGATCTGCAGGGGGCCAGGGCGGTGGTGATTGGCCGCAGCATCCTGGTGGGGCAGCCGATGGCGCTGATGCTGCAAAAGGCTGATGCCACGGTCACCATGGCCCACTCCCGCACCCGTGATCTGGCGGAGGTCACCCGTCAGGCGGATGTGCTGGTGGTGGCCGCCGGGCGGCCTGGCTTGATTGGCGCGGAGCACGTGCGCCCTGGGGCCGTGGTGGTGGATGTGGGCATCCACCGCAAGCCGGAGGGGGGGCTCTGCGGAGATGTGCGCGCTGAGGAGCTCGCAGAGATTGCCGCTGCGCTCACCCCGGTGCCCGGTGGGGTGGGCCCCATGACCGTGACCATGCTGCTGCTCAATGCGGTGCGGGCCTGGACTCGCCGCCATGGCTTGCCGGATCCCTGCCCCGGCCTGTGACAAGCACCCCAGAGCCGCATTAAGGTTTTCTTTAGGTTCTGTTGTTGCTGGGGGGTTGCCGATGGCCTTTGCCTTGCCTTCCCCCGGTGGCCCTTCCCTTGAAGAGCTGCGGGCCATGAGCGGCCTGGAGCTGCTGTTCACCCTGGAGCACCTCCATGGCGAACTGGCCTGGAATCGCCCTGAAGTGAGTGAATTTGCCGCCATCACCCTGGTGATGGAACTGCCTGAAGCCCTGGGCAATCTGTTGCAGGCGGTTCAGGCCTAGCCCCCCCTTGCGGGAGAATCACCCCCACTTGAGGCGGTGATGCCTGCCATGACAGCTGCGGTTGCCACCGGCTTCGATTTTGCGGATTACCTCGAGGCCGGCCGCCGCAAGGTGGAAGAGGCTCTCGACGGTGCGCTTGGCCCGGAGCGTCCGGAGTCTTTGCGGGAGGCCATGCGCTACTCGCTGCTGGCGGGTGGCAAGCGCTTGCGGCCGATCCTCTGTTTGGCCAGCTGTGAGCTGGCGGGTGGTGATGCCTCCCTGGCTTTGCCCACGGCCACGGCCCTGGAGATGATCCACACGATGTCGTTGATCCATGACGACCTGCCCGCCATGGATGACGACGACCTGCGCCGTGGGCGCCCCACCAATCACAAGGTGTACGGAGAGGCCACGGCAATCCTGGCGGGCGATGCCCTGCTCACCAGGGCCTTCGAGATGGTGGCTCTGCGCAGCCCCGGGGTGCCGCCTGAGCGCTTGTTGAAGGTGGTGGGCGAGCTGTCCCTCGCTTCCGGTGCCCCCGGTTTGGTTGGCGGTCAGATCGTCGATCTGGCCAGCGAGGGCAAGGAGGTTGATCTAGACACCCTCGAGTACATCCACCTGCACAAAACCGGAGCGCTGCTGCAGGCCTCCGTGCTCACCGGCGCCATGATCGCCGGGGCGGATGAGGAGCTGATCACAGCCCTGCGCACCTATTCCCGTTCCATCGGCCTGGCGTTCCAGATCATTGATGACATCCTTGATGTCACTGCCAGCAGTGAAGTGCTGGGGAAAACCGCTGGCAAGGATCTCACCGCCGACAAAACCACCTATCCCAAGCTTCTGGGCCTGGAGGAATCCAAGGCCCGAGCCGAAGCCCTGGTCAGTGAGGCCTGCGAGGTGCTCAGCCCCTGGGCCGAGAAGGCCCAGCCGTTGCTGGCCCTGGCGCGTTACATCACCTCCCGCGACCGATGAGTCAGATCGTGCTGACCTTCCTGGATAACGCCGTGCTGGCCTGGGGCTTGGCCGCCTGTGGTCTGGCCCAACTCTCCAAACTGTTCATCGAGCTGCTGGTGCATCGCCGCTGGCGACCGGCCGTGCTGATTGAAACCGGCGGCATGCCCTCCTCCCACTCAGCCTTGGTGACGGGTACAGCCGCAGCAATCGCCTGGGAGCAGGGCCTGGATTCCCCTCTGTTTGCCCTGGCGGCCACGGTTGCTTTTGTGGTGATGTACGACGCCAGCGGCGTGCGCCGCGCCGCCGGTCGCATTGCCGAGCGGGTGAATGGGTTGCCCCAGGCCGAGGGGCTGCCGCCCCTGAAGACCAGCCTGGGCCACAGCCGCCTGGAGGTGCTGGTGGGCAGCCTCATGGGGCCCCTGATCGCTTTGCTGGGGGAGGCGCTGGTGGGCAGTCCGCTGCAGTTGGCCCAGAACTTCGGTCTGCTCGTTGGGGTGGCCTGAACTGAGCAAGTCCAGCGCGTTGTCATTGACCAGCGGCCAGGAGGAAGCCCTCAGTGCCTTCCGCGCGTGGCTTGAGGGGAATGGTGATGGCCAACCCTTTGTGCTGAGTGGCTACGCAGGCACGGGCAAAACCTTTCTCTCGGCCCGTTTCCTGGAGCTCTCCGATGCGGCCGGTCTCTGTTGGACCGTGGCGGCCCCCACCCATAAGGCGGTGGGGGTGCTGCGGCAGCAGCTTGAAACCCAGGGGTTGCGCCCCACCTGGTACCCCTCCACGATTCACCGCTTGCTGCGCCTCAAGCTCAGTCGCCAGGAGGAGCAGGAGCGCTGTGATCCCACCGAACAAACCGCAACGGCTCTGGAGCACCTCAGCCTGGTGCTGGTGGATGAGGCCTCCATGATCGATAGCCGCCTGCTGGAGATCACCCTGCAGTGCGCCCATCCCTACGGCACGCGATTGGTGTTTGTGGGCGATCCGGCCCAGCTCCCGCCGGTGAGTGAGCCCAACAGCCCGGTGTTTGCGATGCAGCGGGCGGTGGCCTGCCATCTGCAGGAGGTGGTGCGCCACGGTGGGCCGGTGTTGCGCTTGGCCACTGGGCTGCGGCTTGGGCAGCTGCCCAGCACCCAGCCCCCGCTGCTTCCCCCCATCGATGACAACGCTGCCCGGGTGGCCGTGGTGGGCCGGGAGGAGTGGATCGCTGAAGCCCAGGCTGCCCTGCGCTTGAGCAGCGAGCGCTTGGATCCGGACCAGGCGCGGCTGCTGTGTTTCACCAACCGCACCCTCGATCGGCTGGTGCCCATCGCCCGCCGGGCACTCCATGGCGAGATGGCCGATCAGTTGCCGGTGTTGCCCGGTGAGGTGCTGATCACCCGGGCTGCGGTGATGGCCCCCGCCTGCCAGGAGGGGCTCGCCAACGGGGAGGATGCCGATCTGGTGCTGGGCTCCAACCGGGAGCTGCTGGTGCGGGATGTCACCCCGGATCGCTGTGATCTCGCTGATCTGGGCTTGCCCCAGGCGCCGGTGATTGAAACCCTCAAAGTGGAGGTGGAGGCCGGTGAAACCCAGCTGCAACTGCGCTTGGCGCCAGCACCGGGCAGTGATGGTCGCCGCCGCCTTGATGCGGCCCTCTCGGATCTGCGCAGCCGCGCCAAGTTGGCCAGTGGCAGTGAGCGGCGCATGCTCTGGCGTCAGTTCTTTCTGCTGCGCGATTCCTTTGCCCGGGTGGGCCCCGCGGCAGTGCTGACGGTGCACCGCAGTCAAGGCAGCAGTTTCACCGATGTGTTCGTGGCGCCGGATGTGCACTGGCCCCAGGAGGAATCAATCCGGCGTCAGCTGGTGTACGTGGCTGTCAGCCGGGCCCGCCGCCGGGTTTGGTTGGTGGGCAGGGATGCGCCGGCTGAGGCCCGCAACAGCTGGCTTAAGCAGCTCAGCTGATTGTTCAGCTGATGGTGGTGAACTGGCCCAGGCCAGTCCAGCCTGACCAGCCCAGGTAGACCGCCAGGGCCAGGCTCAGCAGCCCCAGGATCAGGCTGCTGCGCACTTCAATGAACTGTTTGCCTGCCTCCAGCCAGGGTTGCACCAGCTGGCGGTTGATGAGCAACAGCACGATCGGCAACAGCAGCAGGCTGCTGCTGATCAGGCTGAAATAGGCGATCAAGCCGATTTCCGTGGCTTGCTGGTGGTGGCCCCCCTGCACCAGGGCTGCCCCCTTGGCCAGCAGAAACAGGTTGTCGGGGCTGAGCAGCAACGTGGCTGGTGCCACCAGCATCATCAGGGCCAGGGGCAGCTGCCCCACTTTGGCGAGCTTGTTGATCCAGCTGTTCTGCAGATCCTCGTAGCCCTTGGGCTTGGGATCCAGTTCGCGAATGCCCAGGGCCAGCAGGGCGCCTGCCGCCACCAGATCCAGGCCCACCTGGTGCACCCCACCTTTTTCCATCGAGAGGGTGAGCCCCTTGCCAACAGTCACCAGCAGGGCGATGGCGACGCTGTTGGTGAGGAACCAGGCGCTGCTGAACAGGCTGGATTTCAGCAGTGGCGCTGTGCCCAGCAGAAGCAGCAGCACCAGGGCGATATCCAGCGGGCTGAGGGCCACGGCAAAGCCGCAGGCCGTGAGCTCGGTGAGGGTGCGGGTCAGCGGCATGGGGCGTTCCAGCGCATCAGGGCGCGATTCTCGCGCTCAAACCCCAGCACGCTGGTGGTGGCGGTGCTGAGGATCAGGTGGCTGCCCCCTTGAGCTCCCTGGCCAATCCAGGTGGCGGCCAAGCTGCGCAGCAGGTGTCCATGGGCAAAGAGGGCCACCTGGCCGTTGCAGCTCAACAGCTGCTCGATCAGGCGCTCACAGCGGCGGGTCAGGTCGTTGGCGTTTTCACCGCCAGGGCAGCCGTGGCTCCAGACCGTCCAATCCGGCACGGTCTGACGGATCTCAGCGGTGGTGATGCCCTCATAGCGCCCGTAGTCCCACTCGCGTAGGTCATCGAGTGTCTCGGCCTGGGGGGCGAGGCCCGCCAGCTCACAGGTGCGTTTGGCCCGCTGCAGGGGGCTCACCCACACGCGGCTGAAGCTTTGCTGGGCCAGCATTGGGGCCAGCAGCTGCGCTTCCTGCTCCCCCTCAGGCAGCAGGGGAATATCACTGCTACCGGTGTGGCGGCCATTGCGGCTCCACTCAGTTGCGCCGTGGCGGATCAGCCAGATCGCCGTTGGGGGAGCCATCCGCTCTGTTCAAGCCGTGCTTCAGCGTCAGGCTATGGAGCAGATCTTTTGGCTTGGTTAACGGCGGGGTAATCGCTGAGCAGATCGGGGCGGATTTCAAACCAATCAGCCCCGGTGGCGGCCACCCGACTGGCCAGCAGGGACGCTACCCGTGCTCCCGATGGACCTTTTTCACACCACACCCGCAGGGCGATCACCTGTTGTTCAGACCCTTCGGCCTGCACCTCCACACTCCCATCACTGCAGTTGCGCACCCAACCGGAGAGGCCCAGGTCATGGGCCATGGCGCTGCATGCCGAACGGAAGCCAACGCCCTGCACCTGACCACGCACCAGAAAGCGCCAGCGTTCCCGCATGCTGAAGTCCGACACCCGAAGCCGATCGCTGTGGCCCTGAGTTACAAGGCCATTGCGGCTTGAGCGGCGCGCCCAAACCGCCGGGCTATCGAAGGGCATCCACCCCACTGGAGGTGAAGCCAACTTGCGTGAATTGCGCTGTCTGACCATCCCTCAACTGTAGACACAACTCCCCACCCCTCCAATTGCCACAGCTGTTGTGGCTGTCTGGTTTGTTCAAGGGGCTCCAATTGCCAGCGGTGGAATTCATGGCCGCGCAGCTGTTCCCCTTGGCGCAGCAAGAATCCATCCCTCAGCGCGGTGGCGCGCCTGTAGCCGAGGCTGAGGCTGCCGCGCCGGGCGATCAGGGGCAGTAGACCCGCCATGGGGTGGAGTTGGCCGTGGCGATCTTCCAACTGTTCACCCAGCAACAACATGCCGCCGCATTCGGCATAGATCGGACGGCCCGCCTGACCATGGGCCCGCAGCGCCGCCAGGCTGCGCTGACTGGCGCTTAGTTCAGCGGCGTGCAGCTCTGGGTAGCCCCCCGGCAGCACCACGGCGGCGGTGCCCTTCGGTAGGGCTTGATCCTCCAGTGGTGCCCACCACTGCACGGTGAAGCCCAGGTGCTCGAGTGATTCAGTGAGCTCCGGGTAGCAGAAATGAAAGGCGTTATCGCGGGCGATCGCCACCACCGTTCCATGGGGAGCAGCCGCAGGACCCAGCTGCAGCAGGGGTGGCTGCACGGGTTGCGCCTCGGGCACCTGCAACAGCGGCAGCAGCTGATCCAGGTTCAGCCATTGGGGTGCCAGTTCAGCGAGTTGCTGCAGGCGCTCTGGCCAATCAGGAAGGTCCTGCGGCGGCAGCAGTCCCAGGTGGCGGCTGGGGAGTTCCAGGGCTGGATGGCGCGGCAGCACCCCCAGCAGGGGCATGTTGATCGCAGCCAGGCTTTCACTCAGCAGTTGCTGGTGGCGCGGCGTTGAGACGCCGTTCAACACCACCCCGGCGATCGTCAGGTCGGGGTCGTGATCGCGGAAGCCCCGCACCACTGCGGCCAGGGATCCCGCCTGACGGCTGGCTTCCACCACGAGAACCACGGGTAGATCCAGGCTCTTGGCCACCGCAGCGCTGCTGCCTTCCGGGCTGGGGCCCAGCCCATCGAACAGCCCCATCACCCCCTCCACCAGGGCCAGGGGTTGCTGTTGGCTCCACCAGTGAAAACTGCGCTGCACCCAGCTCTGGCCACAGAGCAGCAGATCCAGGTTGCGGCAGGGGCGCCCGCTGGCTTGGCTGAGCAGTTGGGGATCGAGGTAATCGGGTCCCACCTTGAAGGTCTGCAGGCCCAGGCCGCGGGTGTGGGCCACGGCGACCAGCAGCAGCGACACCAGGGTTTTGCCGCTGCCGCTGCAGGGCGCTGCGATCAGAAGGCTCAAACCCGCATGCCGCTCAACGCGGCAGCAGTCTGGACGCCAGGGGGACGCAGGCCGCCAATAGTGGGTTGGTGCTGTCGTGGCCGCCGCGCAGGGTGCGTGACACCTCCCGCTGAACCGATTCAATCGTGGAGACCACCACCTCCTCCACGAGTTCCAGCTGGGCCATGCCACCGGCCTCCAGGCGCATGCAGCCGCCGGTTTCACCGCAGAGGATCACGCAGAGGGGCTGGCGATGCTCGGGCTTGCAGATCATGCGCAGCCCCACCAGGCTGCCGGGATGGGTGCTGGGTTCACCCACCGGCACAGGGTGTTGATTGAACTGCACGGTTACGCCATCGGGGCGCCGGAAGCTGGCGCTGATGCCATCACCATCGCTGCTGGTGCTGGTCTCCAGATTCCAGCCCAGGCGATCAGCGATCCAAGCTGCCATCAGCAGGCCCTGCACTGGCTGGTGCCCCTGCACATCGATGTCGAGCTGCACCACATGGGCCAGGGCATCGCGGCGCTCGGGGTGATCGAACACCATGGCCAGGTTTTCGCGCCAGCTCAGCAGCCGGTACCAGTTCAGATCACTGATGGCTTGACCGCTGGCGGCGCGTTCGCAGAGCACATCGAGGGCCCGGGCTGGGGACCCGATGGCGGTGTCCACGATCAGTCGCCGCGGCGCTTGGCTGATGCCCTCAAACAACTGGGGGGCTTCATCGAGGGCGCCGTTCCACCACACCCAACACGGCAATTCATTGGGCATTAGGGAATTCACCATGCCCAGCTCGCGTTCGAGGGCCTCCATGCCACCGCGCATCACCACCACGTCGCCGCATACCGCCGAGGCAGGTCCCTCCTCCGGCAGGGGGCAGTAGGCCGCCACCAGGGTCTCCAGCGTTTTGTGCCCATCGAGGGTGGGGGCCAGGGTGATCAATCGCCGGGGCTGATGCCGACTGATGGCTGGATCCACGTGTTGACCGCGGAGATCATCGGCGGCGCAGTCACCAGGCAGTTGTCCCAGTTGCCAGGCCAGCTCAGGTGCCAGCGGTGAGGTGGAGGGGGGCAATTCGCAATCCGGGGTGGCCTTGCGGGCTGCCTCCAGCAGCTCTGAGCGTTCCAGGCCCGTGATGGGGCCATCGAGACGGCCCAACCGGATCAGCTGTTGCTCAATCCAGGAGGGTTGCCAAACCAGCAGGGAGAAGGTTGCAGCGCCATTGGCGTGGTCCTGGTCCCCACTCCAGAGGCGACCGAGGTAGTCGGCCACGTCCTGGGGGGGCAGTTCCAGCGGAGCCTGCAGGGTGAGCTGAGGAGCCATGGTGTTGCGCGTTGCAGGTGGTGAATCGAATGCGGAGGGGCGTTGTCAGGGGCGACGCCAGAGCAGACCGTCACGGGCGAGGAGGTCATCCGCTGCCGCGGGACCCCAGGTGCGGGCTTCGTAGGGGTAAACCGGCAGCTGCCAGGGCTGCTGTTCGATCAACTCCACCAGCGGGGTGTAGAGCCGCCAGGCGGCCTCCACTTCATCGCTGCGGGTGAAGAGAGTGGGGTCTGAAAGCATGGCATCAGCCAGCAGCCGCACGTAGCCCTCATCGGAGGGTTCACCGAAGGATTCGTCGTAGGAGAAGTCCATGTCCACCGGTCGGCTGCGCATGCCGGAGCCCGGGGCTTTCACCTCGAAACGGAAATCAGCCCCTTCGTTGGGCTGGATGCGCAGGATCAGCTGGTTGGCTCCCGGGGCACCGCCACCGGAGGAATCAAACAGGTGGACCGGCGCTTCCTTGAAGGTGAGTACCACCTCACTGAGTCGCTTGGGCATGCGTTTGCCCGTGCGCACGTAGAAGGGCACCCCCTGCCAGCGCCAGTTGTCGATGAACAGCTTCATCGCCACATAGGTCTCGGTGGTGCTGTTGGGATCTACCCCCGGTTCCTGGCGATACCCCGTCAGTGGTGCTGCGCTGGTGCCACCTGGGCCGTACTGGCCGCGGACACAGCAGTTCCAGGGTTCAGCTTCATCGGCCAGGCGCGCGGCCTGCAGCACCTTGGCCTTCTCGTTTCGGATCGCCTCAGGGTCATAGCGGCCAGGGGTTTCCATGGCCGTGAGCGCCAGCATCTGGGTGAGATGGTTCTGCACCATGTCCCGCAGGGCCCCTGAGGTTTCGTAGTAGCCGGCCCGTTCTTCAACGCCCACGGTCTCTGCCGCGGTGATCTGCACGTTGTCGATGTAATTGCGGTTCCAGATCGGCTCGAAGATCGTGTTGGCGAACCGCATCACCAGGATGTTCTGGACGGTTTCCTTGCCTAGGTAATGGTCGATGCGGAAGATCTGGTTCTCCTGTCCGCAGCTCTTCACCACCCGGTTGAGTTCCTGGGCGCTGGCGTAATCACGGCCAAAGGGTTTTTCGATGACCACCCTGCTGCGTTTGGCATCCGCCAGCAGGCCAGCGCTGGCGAGGGCCCTGCAGCCACTGCCGTAGTAGGCGGGTGAAACCGAGAGATAAAAGGTGCGGTTGCTGCGGGTGGCGCGTTGGCGATCGATCTGCTCGAGGCGCTTGCCCAGGCGCACCACGTCGTCGTTCTTCTGCAGATCAACCGGTTCGTAGAAGAGGCCAGCTGCAAAGGTGCGCCAGGCTTCTTTGTTGTTGGCAATTTTGTCCGCCAGGGCCGCTTCCATTTTCTGGCGGAATTCTTCGTCGCTCCAGGGCCTTCGGGCGCAACCGAGCACAGCAAATTCGCTGGGGAGTCGCCGCTGGCAGAAGAGATCAAAAAGAGCGGGGATGAGCTTGCGATGGGTGAGGTCACCGCTGGCGCCAAAAATGACCAGGCATTGCGGTGAAATGACCCGTTCCTGACGCAGGCCGACGCGCAGTGGGTTGGTCAGCGTGGCAGACATTGGAGCCGCCTCATGCAGGGATCCACCCAACGATGGGTGGATCCGATCGACGAACGGTGAATGGCCCGTCTCTCTGCAGATTTCAGCGGCTGAAGTGCCTCAATAGGTCTCGACGTGCCAACGTTCGGCCTTCTTGAGGGCGGGGCGCATGGTGCTCCAATCCAGACCACGGCGCTCGGCCGCGGCACTCATGGCCGCGTCAATGCCGGGCTCCATGCCGCGCAGACCACACATGTACACGTGGGTCTTGGGGTCTTCGATCAAGGAGAAGATCTCGTCGGCGTGCTCGGTCACCCGATCCTGGATGTACATGCGACCACCTTCGGCATTCTGCTGCTCGCGGCTGATGGCCTTGGTGTAGCGGAAGTTGTCGGGATATTCGCTCTGGTAGTGGTTGAAATCACCGTCGTAGAGCAGGTTGGCAGTGGTGGGTGCACCCATGAACAGCCAGGCCTTGCCGCGGAATTTCCAGCCATTCACCTCGCGCTCCTTGGCTTCGAACATGCGACGCAGATAGGTGCGCATGGGGGCGATGCCAGTACCGGTGGCAAACATGATCACGTTGGCCTCCTCGTCATCGGGCAGGAGCATTTCTTTGCCCACCGGGCCGGTGATCTTCACCTTGGCGCCGGGTTCGATGTCGCAGAGGAAGGTGGAGCACACGCCGTAGATCTGCTCACCAGCCTCGTTCTTGTACTCCAGCTGGCGCACGCAGAGGGACACCGTGTTGTCGGCGTAGTTGTCCCCGTGGCGGGTGCTGGCGATGGAATACAGGCGCAGCTTGTGGGGTTTGCCCTTGGCATCGGTGCCATCGGGAATGATGCCGATGCTCTGGCCTTCCACATAGTGAAGCTGGGGATCTCCGCCAGAGAGGTCAAAGGTGATGTGATTCACCCGGCCGATGGCACCGTCCTGTAGCAGCGAATAGTTCTCGGTCACGGTGCCGACGAACGGCTGCTTCGGCTTGTAGAGATTCACCGGCACGCTGGCGTGGCCAGCTTTGGCCTTGGCGGGGGCAGGCTTGGCTGCAGCGGACTTTGCGGCAGCTTCCGGCGGCTTGCTTGCAGCCGCGGGAACGCTGGCGGCCTGGTCTCCATTCATCGGAGTAATGCTGAGAATGCGCCCACCCTGACGACCGATCAGGCGCATGGTGGCGTTCAGTTGGGAATAGCCCACTTTCAGCACTTCGCAGCTGCGACGCGTACCAGCCGTTGCCATGCCAACCACTTCAATGGCAAACATGCTTGCGGTGCCCGGCAGGGCAGAGACGGGGGGTACGCGCATAAGTCTTGAAAACGCGCCGCGACTATAGGCAGCTTTCCGCGAGAATCCTTACCCCCATTGGGGCAAAAACACGTTTAGTGTCGTGTGTGCTGCATCAACGACCAGATTCGGTCCCTTCGCTTTTGCCGCTGATCACACCCGTCAAGTTGTCCTCTGAGCCGATTGAGCAGGAGATCGAGCGTCTGCCAGAGGCCACGCGCCGTCTCGCCGCTCAGCTGGTGCTCCCGCTTGAGAGCGAGACCGTGTGGTCAGTGCTCACCGATTACGACCACCTCACGGATTTCATCCCCAACCTGGTGTCCTCCAAGGTTCTGAGACGCGACGACACCATGGTGGTGCTTGAGCAACAGGGGGCTCAGCGCTTTGCAGGGCTGCGCTTCACCGCCACCGTGACGTTGGAACTGCGGGAGCGCCGGGCTGACGGCATGCTCGATTTCCGCATGGTCAGCGGGGATTTTCGCCGCTTTGAGGGGGCATGGATTCTTTGTGCTGATCCCAAAGGCGGAGTGCGTCTGCGCTACGAGGTGATGATTCAGGCTCGTCGAGGCATGCCCATTGGCTTGATTGAGCAGCGACTCAAGGAAGATCTGTCCGCCAATCTTCGCGCTGTGGCCCAGGAAGCGATGCAGCGTTAAGGGCAGCAGTAATTCCTAGGATTCATTGATTTAAAACAAAACGAAAAAGGGCTGAGTGATTCACTCAGCCCTTTTTGTTGTCTGTTCTCCTACCTCTAAGTGCATACCCCCAAGGGGATTCGAACCCCTGTCGCCTCCGTGAAAGGGAGGTGTCCTAGGCCTCTAGACGATGGGGGCGAGGCCCTGCCGTTTGGCAGAGCAAAATCATACTCAATCGCCCGCCGCTAGAAAAAATCCCTTACCAACCTGTAGGAGAGGTTGATAAGGGATTGGCGTTAAAGACGTCGTCAACAAAGAGCTATTGGCTCTTGCTTACTCAATACCCCCAAGGGGATTCGAACCCCTGTCGCCTCCGTGAAAGGGAGGTGTCCTAGGCCTCTAGACGATGGGGGCGAGGCCTTGCCGGTTGGCAAGAGGCAAAGATAACCACCGGGCGGACCACTGGTCAAGCTCAATCGCTCTGACCTCTCCAAACGGGCACGGTGAAGTGGAATGCGGCGCCTTCACCTGGGTTGGAGACCACCCAGATCCGTCCTCCATGGACTTCCACAATGCGGCGGCACACCGAGAGGCCAACCCCGAATCCAGCCGCCTGACCTGCGGTCTGGGGCAGCCGCACCCGGTCTTGAAAGATGCGTTGCTGTTCTTCTGTGGGGATGCCAGGGCCGGTGTCGCTAACGCTGACTTGCACCCATTGATTGGTGCGATGCAGCAGCTTCAGGCTCACCTGGCCGCCGTCGGGGGTGAATTTGAGTGCGTTCTCCAGCAGGTTGAGGATCACCTGGCGCATCCGCCGTTGATCGGCGTACACATCGGGCAGGTCGGATGGGACATCCGTGAGTAGCTCCAGGCGGCGATTCACCCACAACTTCTCTAGTTCCAGGATCGCTTCAGCGGCGATGGGGGCAAGGCCGAGGCGCTGGGGGTTGAACAGTGCTTCCCAGCGGGTGCTGCCCACTTCGAGTAGGTCGTGGGAGAGCTGCTCGATGTCATCCAGCCGCCGATCGATCACATCAAAAAAACGCTCGCGGGCGATCTGATCGCGGCGGAAGCTTTGCAAGGCCAGGTTGGCGGCGGTCAGGGGCGTGCGCAGCTCGTGGGCCACCATGCGCAGCAGGCGCTCCTGCACGCCAAGCCGTGAGGCCAGGGTTTCGTTTTCCTGGCGCAAGACCAGCAGCTGGTCTTCCAGTTGCATTTCCCGCTGACTTGGCCCGGTGTTTTCTGCCGGGGCCATGCTGGTGCTGAGGCCGCTGACCCGGCCCAACTGCTGCCAGCGGGGCAGCCAGTTCTGCAGCTGTTTAAGCAGCGCGTTGCCAGCAAAAATCTGCTTGGGCTGCGGTTCCAGCTTGATCAGCGCTGGCGTGGCAACCAGGCGGTGCAGCTCCAGAAGTTCAGGTTGCTTCTGGGGATCGGCAATCGAAAAGGTGATGGAGAAGCTGCTCTTCTGCTCCTCAAGAAAATGCAGCAATCCCCGCACGTCGGGCCCAGCGAGGTGCTGGGGTCCGGCAACCAGGAGCAGGGTCAACGCCTGCCGTTGTTCGTTGTCGCCGGCTGCGGGCAAGAAGGATTGCAGTCAATCCTTCTCAGGATATTGAAGTTTTTGTGTTTCTCATTGAAATTAGACAATCCGCTGTAATGCGTTGATGCACCCATCCCATCAGCTGCTGCGGTGACTGCCACCCCCTCCCGTTCAAGCGTTGATCCAGGCCGTTGGGTGTGGCGCGCAGCTGTTCTTTTTGCCGTGGTGGGGCTGCTGGTGCAGCTGTGGCGTTGGTGGTCCCTCAGCGCTTCCTATGACCAGGGGATTTTCACCCAGGTGCTCTGGAACAGCGGCCACGGGCGCTGGTTCGCCAGCAGCCTCTCCTCCCAGCTCTCCAGTGCTGTGTTGCATGGCGGTGCGGCACCTGATCCGGCCTATCAGCGCCTCGGTCAGCACTACACCCCGCTGCTGCTGCTTTGGGCGCCACTGGTGCGCTTGTTGGGGGCAGCAGCGCTGCCGCTGGTTCAGGTGGGGGTGATCACAGCGGCTGGTTTGGCCCTGCACAGATTGGCCAAGCGCCTGCTTCCGGCTGGGCTGGCCGCTGCCGTTGCCTGCAGCTTCTATGGCGCCCAGGCCGTGATCGGTCCCACCTGGTGCAATTTCCACGACCTCTGTCAGCTGCCGCTGCTGGTGTTTCTGCTCTTGATCGGCCTGCTGGAGCGGCGTTGGTGGTTGCTGCTGATTGCCGCGCTGTTGATCCCCCTGGTGCGGGAAGACACCGGCGTGGTGCTGGTGGGTGTGGCCCTGTGGATGGGGGTGCGCCGCCAGGCGCCCTGGCCGCTGGTCCTGGCCATCGGGCTTTGGGGTGGG
This sequence comes from Synechococcus sp., assembly GCA_035286165.1. Lineage (GTDB taxonomy): Bacteria > Cyanobacteriota > Cyanobacteriia > PCC-6307 > Cyanobiaceae > RCC307. The sequence continues at coordinate 4,986 of JAYKHZ010000133.1, read as the reverse complement.
CTCTGGTGTGTGCTGGTCACCTCAGTGCTGATGCCGGCGGTGAGTGATGACGTCAGCCGGCGTTTCATGGTGGAAAACTTTGGTCACTACACCCCAGGGGCTGATGAGCTCAGCAGCCTCGATGTGGTGCGGGGCCTGCTGCTGCAGCCATGGCGGCTGGTGTGGGAGTTGATCCACCCCCCAGGCAAAACCCTGGGCTACCTGCTGGCCCAGTGGTTGCCCTTGATGTTTGTGCCTGCGCTGTGTGTGGATGCCTGGCTGTTGGTGGCGTTGCCCCTGGCCGGCTTGCTGCTGGCCCGCGGGAGCAATGACCCGCTGGCGATCAACATTCGCTACGCCCTGTTGGTGGCCCCTGGTTTGTTTGCTGGTGCCTTGTTCTGGTGGCGCCAGCGACCGGCCCTCTTCGCGCAACGGCGGCTCAGGCGCTGTTGGCAGGCCTGCGTGATCCTTTCTGTGCTCATCACGGTGCTGAGCAACCCCAACCGCAGCCTGTCATTTCTTGTTCCCGACAGCATTGATCCCTGGGTGCATCTTCCGTTTGAGCAGCAGTGGCGCCATGGGTCCGCTGCCAGGCGTGCGTTGGCTGTGATCCCTGCTGATGCCTCCGTGGCCGCCAACACACCCCTGGTGCCGTTGCTGGCTGAACGCCAGGTGTTGCTGCGAATTCCTGCCTGGCGTCAGTGGCAGCGCGGTGATGGTGAAACGCAAGCGGTGGACTGGCTCGCCATCGACACCACCCTGCCGCGCCTGCGCGCCGCAGCCTTTGCCAGTGATCGGCGCCAGGAGCAACGGTTGCAGGTGCTGCTTGAGCAGGTGGAGGCCGATGGGTACAGCGTTCAAGCTGAAGCGGATGGCGTTGTGGTGCTGCGCCGCCACAGCTGAAGATCATCTTTTGCTTGCTGGAATTTTGTTTTTCGCGGGCTAACACGGTTGAAGTGGAACCCAGCGCTTTGTTGGGGAGGTGTCGTGATGGTGGAGCCGGTTTCAGTCTTTCGCGCTGCCAATGAATCCCCTCAGCGTGATCGCCTGACGCTGGATAATTCGCTGCGCCGTTGGTTCAGTCGCAACGTTGGCTTGTGGCGCTCGCGGCGAATCTATTTTTTTGAGGATGATGAGGCGTGTCGCGTTGACATGATGCTGCGCGTGGAAGCATTCAGTGAACCAGTGGAAGGGGAAGCCGCTTATCGGTACACCTGGTGGCCTGAAAAAGAATATGATTTTTTTGATAAGAATCCCCGTTATGTGCGCGAAGGGATGATGGAGGCTTTCCTCTGCGGCCATCAGTTGCGTCGCAGTCGCGCCTACCTCTGTGGTTCCCCCACCAAGAGCCAGATCCGTCAGGTGGATGAGCACGAATTGGTGTTTGAATCCCACTACCTCGAGTGGGACATCCTTGAGCACATCCGGTTGGTGGACATGGATCGCTTCCGCTCGCGTTCGATTTATTCCTGGTGCAATGGTGCCTTGGCGCTCGCTGAGGTTCACCACGAATCGAGGGTTGAGGAATCCTGAATTTCGTTGGTGGTTGCCAACACACTGCTTGTCAGCCGCTGGTGAACTCGCTAAACAGAATCAACTGTCAGGGGTTGATGCCATGCCCACAGACTTTGGTGCTGCTCAAGAACCCAGTGTTTGGCTTGATGAAATCAGTGAAGAGGAGCTTCTCTTCCTCGAGCAGTTCATGCCTGAGCAACTCGAAGCAATGGCTCGTGAGCTGGAACAGGATCCTGTGATCCTCTCGCTGGCCTCATCAATCAATGACAGGCTCCAACTGGAGCAGGCCGCCTGAGCTTGATGAGCGAAACTAGGTTTAGAAATCCTTTGGCTTCGACCATGCGCCAGTGTTTGTCCGCTGCTGCCCTTCTGGCAGTGGCCCTGAGCCCGGTGCTGCGGCCTGCCATCGCCCAGGCCGCTCCGGCCACGGAAGAGGAGATGACCCTCTATTCCCGTATTGCTTCGCTGAATGCGTGCCTGGCTGTGTCCAACGGCATTGATTTCAAGAAGGCCATTGGCATTGCTGGGGAAACCCTGACCCAGACCATTCAGGGCCAGAACGGTGGTGCGATCGAGCAGGTGGGTGCGGAACCCCTGCCCATCGAGGATCTGCGTAAGGGCTCCATTAATTCCGTGCTGATTGCTGTGGCTCAGGTGTGCCCTGATCAGATGCCCGATGACGTGCGCGAAAAGATCGAGGAAGCGCTGAAAGCCTCAGGTGGGGCAGCGGGCAACTGAGCCTTTGCAGTGCCACTTCCGGCCCGCCAGAGTGGAAGCCGCTGAATTGAAGCGGCGTGCGGGAACCGGAAGCAGTGCAACCAGTGCGGCTGGAGGATTACCAGCCGCCTGAGGTGCTGGTGGACCAGGTGCATCTCACGGTGCAGCTGTTCGACGATCACGCGCTCGTGCTGGCTCGCCTGGAGTTGCGAGCGAAGCAGCCCTTATCCAAGCCATTGCACTGGCCCGCGGTGGCCATGCAGCTTCAGGAGCTGCGCATCGAGGGGAAGGCCGCCGATCCTGCGCTTTGGCGCCACCAGGCGGATTGCTTGGAGCTGGCACCTGAGCTGCTCTTGGGCGCCGGCCCCTGGTCGATGGAAACCGTGGTGCGCCTTGACCCTGCTGCGAACAGCAGCTTGGAAGGGCTTTATGTCAGCGGTGGGCTGTTCACCACGCAATGCGAAGCCGAGGGCTTTCGGCGTATCACGCCATTTCCCGATCGCCCGGATGTGCTGAGCCGTTACAGCGTGCGCATCGAAGCGGATCAGCAGAACTGTCCTGTTTTGCTGAGCAACGGCAACTGCGCCGCCAGTGGTGAGCTTGCCGATGGTCGCCATTGGAGTGAATGGTGCGACCCCTTCCCGAAGCCTTGTTATCTGTTTGCCTTGGTGGCGGGCCGGCTCGTGGAGGTTCGCGATCACTTCGAGACCGCTTCAGGGCGTTCCGTGGCCCTGCGCATTCATGTGGAACCCGGTGATGAAGGGCTCTGCAGTCATGCCATGGCCAGCCTCAAGCGCAGCATGGCCTGGGATGAGCAGGCTTTTGGGCTGGAATATGACCTCGATGAGTTCAATCTTGTCGCCGTGCGCCACTTCAATATGGGCGCCATGGAGAACAAAAGCCTCAATATCTTCAATTCAAAGCTGGTGCTGGCTGATGCTGAAACAGCCACAGATGCGGAGCTTGAGCGCATCGAAAGTGTGATTGGTCATGAGTATTTCCACAATTGGACTGGCAATCGGGTCACCTGTCGCGATTGGTTTCAGCTCTCGCTCAAGGAGGGTCTAACTGTTTTCAGGGATCAGGAATTCACGGCTGATCTCCATGACCCGGCGCTCAAGCGCATTGATGATGTGGCCATGCTGCGGGCCGCGCAGTTTCCCGAGGATGACGGCCCAACGGCACATCCTGTGCAGCCTCAGCAGTTCATCGCCATTGATAATTTCTACACCACAACCATTTATGAGAAAGGGGCTGAACTGATTCGCATGCAGCGCACGCTGCTGGGGCGCGAAACCTTCCTCAAGGGTGTGCAGTTGTATCTCAAGCGCCATGACGGCCAGGCCGCCACCTGCGAGCAGTTCGTCACGGCCCTTGAGGATGCATCCGGTCAGTCGCTGGAGCAGTTCCGCCGTTGGTATCTGCAGGCTGGGACTCCCCGCTTGCATGTTCAGCAGAGCTGGGATGCGGAACGCGGCAGCCTGCAGCTCACCTTGCGCCAGGAGCACCGCCCCAGTCCTGGCCAGCCCCACAAGCAGCCGGTTCCCATTCCCGTTGCGATCGGTTTGCTGGATTCAGAGGGGCAGGAGCTGCGCAACGATCTGCTGGTGCTCAGTGAGCCTGAACAACGTTGGACGTTTGATCAATTGCCGCGCGGGGGTACAGCACCTGTGCTGTCGCTGCTGCGGGGTTTCTCGGCGCCGGTGCGTCTGGAGGGGGTGAGACCCCAGAAGGATCTGCTGCTGTTGCTACGCCATGACAGTGATCCGGTGAGTCGCTGGGATGCCGCACAGCAGCTCTGGCAGCAAAGTCTGCTCACCCCGTCGGCTGAGCTCAATCAGCAGCTCGAGCGTTGCAGTGCTGCGTTGCTTGAAGAGCTGGTGGCCGGTGCGTCAGCAGCTGTCTCCCCTGGGTTGCTGGCGGAACTGCTGGCTGCTCCTTCGCGGCAGGAGCTGGAGGCCGCTTGCCTGGCAGCGGGGCAGTGCCCCGATCCGCCGCAGCTGGAGCAGTCGCTCCTGCAGCGGCGCCGTTGGTTGGGCCAGGCCCTCAGGCCGCAGCTGCTGGCCTTGCTGCAATGGTGCCAGCCCCAGCTGCAAGAGCTCTGGCCGGAGGGGGTGGCTCAGCGCCGCCTGCAGGGGATGGCCTGGGCCTGGCTGGCCGCTGCGGGTGAGGAGCAGGTTCGCGCTGAAGCCGCTGCTGCTGTGTCTGGGCCTTCGATGACCCTGGCCCGCGCCGGGCTGGAGGCGTTGCATCCCTGGGATTGCCCGGAGCGGGAGCAGGCCATGGCGGCATTTGCGCAACGCTGGCAGCAGCGCCCTGTGATTCTCGACAGCTGGTTTTCGCTGGAGGCGTCCACCCCATTTGGTGATGCCATTGCCCGGGCCCAGGGCCTGCTGGCGCACCCCAGCTTTGATCCCCAGGCTCCCAATAGCTTGCGCGCTGTATTGGGTGGATTTGCCCGTTGCGCCCGCTCCTTCCATAACCCTGATGGCAGTGGTTACAGCTGGCTGGCTGAGCAAGTGCTTCAGGTGGATCAGAGCAATCCGATCACCGCGTCGCGCATGCTCAAGCTGTTCATGGGTTGGTCCCGCTACAGCCCGCAGCGCCAGGCAGCGATGCGCGCCAGTTTGGAGTGGCTGGAGGCGCGCTTGCCCTCAGCCAACAGTCAGGAGGTGGTGCGCCAGTGCCTCGGCGCTGATGCTGGCTAGCGCGTCCAGTCCGGGGCCTGAATGGTGTAACTCACTTTGGAGAAATAGCGGCTCAGGGCTGGGGAAT
>JAYKHZ010000132.1:0-2808 GCA_035286165.1 Synechococcus sp. | reverse complement strand
CGGATCTGAAGGGTGATCCGGCTAAGGCCCTCGCCATGGCCGAGAGCAAACACAGCTAGCGACCAGAACCTCCGCTGTCATTTGCGAGCCAGGCCGTGACGGCCAGCGCCCAGCCTTCTCCATGGGGCGCTGGCGCCAGCTGAAAGCGGCCACTGGCGATGGCGTCTTGGAACACCGGGTGTGGCCCCTGGGGGCCAGGCACCACAACGGCTTGATCCACGGCTTCCAGCAGGGGCCAATCATTGGGGGAGTCACCAAGCCCAAGCACCGCAACATCGGCTTGCTGCAAATGCTGTTTGAGCACCTCAACCGCCCGGCCCTTGTGGCTGCCGCCGCTGAGCAAATGGCTCATGCGATTGCCTTGCACCACCAGCAGCCCGTGCTCGGCCGCTCGTTGCTGCAGCGGCTCCCGCAGGGCTTCCGGGGCGGTGAGAAACGGAACGCTCCATTCGCGGCGCTGCGCTGAGGCCAGCGATTGACCGCATAAGCCCGTCAGGGCTTCGCCTTGCGCTGCGCTGAGATCTTCCAGCGCCACCAGCTCCTGGCCCAAGGCTTGGCTGAGTGCATCCAATTGCGGCCTCAAGATGCTGTGGCTTGCTCCCAAGGGCACCACCCACTCGCTGCCATCGGCGTTGTTGCCATAGATGGCACCGCCGTTTTCAACGATGAATGGAGCGCTCAGACCCGCATCCTGGCGAAAGGCTCTGACCTCTTCAGCGGTTTTGCTGGTGCATGGGATCACCAAAACCCCCTGCTGCTTCAAGGCGGCCATGGTGCTGCGAGCCGGCTCCCAGCTGTAGCTGTGATCCAGCAGCGTGCCGTCGAGATCGGTCACCACCCAGCGGGTGCGGGTCATTGAGGCAGCTCCAGCCAGTGAACAGCGCAGGGTTCGAGTTCGAGGTACGGCCCCTCGATGTCCTGTTGCTGCAGAGCATCCCACCAATGGCTTGATTCGTGCTGCAGGGCACTGGCCAGGTGCAAACTCAGGCGCCGGTCACTGACGTTGTGAATGGCCCAGAGCTTTGCCGGCCCTTCCCCCCGCTCCAGCAGCACCAGATCGGTGCGCTTTTCGCTGAGTACCTGCATGTCCGCTTCAGGTTGCAGGGAGGGATGCTGATTGCGGATGGCCATGGCTGCACTGAGCTTCTCGAGGATCTGGTTGGCCGGATGCCCCTCATCCTCCAGTTGGCGCAGCACCGCATCAGCCTGCAGTTGGGGGCGATGCAGATCCCGGCGGTGGCCGCTGCGACTAAAGCGCCCCACGTCGTTGGGTTGGGCCAGCAGGGCGGGGAGATAGAACGCCGGCACCCCAGGCAGGGCTAACAGCAACAGCTGGCTCATCAGGAAGCGCTCCAACTGCAGCTGGCTCGGGTTGCGCCCCTCACTGGCCATGGCACTCCACCAGCTGATGTTGATTTCATAGGGGCTTTCGCTGCCGTCGGCCAAGCGCCTGTGGCTCACAAGGCCACCACGCCGCTCGCAGGCCGCCAGCAGTGTTGTCAGCCGTTCTGCAGGCATCAGGCCTTCGAGCGGACGGAGTCCAACGCCGTCATGGCAGGCGCTGAAGTTCAGCAGGGCCGTGCCCCCCGGCAGCTGGGGCCAACGATTGAGCCATTGGTTCAGCAGATCGCTGCGCTGGCTGATCAGGGCTTCCAACAGCAGGGGGGGCAGGGGGAAGTTGTAGGCCAGATGGGCTTCATGGCCACTGCGCAGATAGGAGAGGTTCTCGGCTTCCGGCACATTGGTTTCGGTCACCACCACGCCCTGGTGCTGGCCCGCATCCAGTAGCAGCCGCAGGATGCGCACCAAGGCATAGGCCTGGGGCAGATGCATGCAGCTGCTGCCTTCCTGCTTCCAGACAAAGCCCACCGCATCCAGGCGCAGCCAGCTCACCCCGTGGCGACACAGCTGGCTCAACAAGCGGGTGAAACTCGCCAGAACCGCTGGCTTGGACCAATCCACATCGATCTGATCGGGCCCGAAGGTGCTCCACACCGAACGGGGTCCATTCACGGTGGCCAGGGTGGTGAACAGGCTGCTGCTGCGCGGGCGCACCACATGCCCCCAGTCCCCTGCTGGATCAGGCGCAAAGATGCAGTCACGCCCCGGGGCCTCGTCGCGCATGAACTGTTGGACCCAGGGGTGGGAGGCCGACACATGGTTCAGCACCAGATCGGCCATCAAGGTTCGGCCGCGGCTCAACAGCTCCAGATAGGCCCAGTCCCCGAGTCGTGGTTCGAGCTCCTCATGGCTGGCCACGGCAAAGCCGCCATCACTGCTGGCGCGCAGAAACGGGAGCACATGCACCACCGCCGCCAGTGGGCTGAAGTGGCGGTTGATCACCTCGCTCAGGGTGAGAAGCCCTGGTTCTTGATCCCGTTGCAGGGTGTCGGCATAGGTGATCAGCACGCTGGTGCCTCCGCTCCAACGCGATTCGCCACGGTTTGACTCCCTGGATGTCAGCGAATCAACGCCACTTCTTTGGGCGGATTGCAGCAATTGCAACGACAACCTTTGGAGGTTCTCAGAAGACTCTGCAACGAAGAGCTCGCTCAGGAGTGACGTCAACTGATCGTGTTGCTTGGTCATCCCGTCATCGCTCCTTGCCCCGTGCCCACAAGGTATGGGCCATGCCGCTTTTCGTTGTTGTCGCACTGATTACCCCATGGACTTCCAGCAGGGTTTGATCACCACCATCCATGACTACGGTCAGGGGGGATGCGGAGCTGAAGCGCTGCGTGAGGGGCTGAAGCGTCGGCCCACCAGCCTGCTGATTCCCTGCTTGATGGAGGAGTTTCGGCGGCCCGC
>JAYKHZ010000131.1:0-5345 GCA_035286165.1 Synechococcus sp. | reverse complement strand
GAAGTCGAGCGCGCTTCACGAGCGATCAGCCAATTTTTTCTCCATGCTCCGAGCGATTTTCTCGAACCACTGATCGCAAGTCCCTTCGGCAGGGTGTACAAACTTTTTCTGGAGCGCTGCTGTCGCGAGAAGCTCTCCGGCACTTCGTCTGAAAGCCAACGCAACCAGCTCAGCCAGCAGCTGCGCCAAACCGGTTGCGACAACCCAGCAGGGTGGGCCACGCTCTTAGCACTCTTTCCATACTTTCCGCACAATCAACTCAAGGTTGAGGACGCCTTATCCAAACTTCCGAGATGGTTGTACGAATTATATGAAGCCCGATACGAACAAAACAATGGCGGAACTGTCTCAACAGATCAGCCTTCGGCACCTACAGGACAGCCAGCCTTTAATGACCGTATCTTCCTCAATAGGATGCTGGGGCTATCCAACTTATACTATATAGATCCAGAAGATCAGGAGATCCTTCAGGAGCTCCGAGAGGTACGCCTGCAAACTGTTGAGCTGATGCTCAGCGTGGACAGGGACGAACTGGCCCGGCAGTTTCAGGCCGATTTCGGCGACCGTTTCTGGGCCATGGCCCAAAGCGGCGTTCAAAAGGAAACGTTGGATTCCAGAGAGATCAGTCAACGCGACGCTCTCCAAAACTGGCTCAGCACAACCCCACAGAGCCTTCATCAAGATGGTGGGATTCAGCGCTTTGCGGCCGTTTTGCTGTTCAACCCACCCGGAAGCGTGCGACTGGCCGATCCCGATCGCAACCTGCCCGCCTGGTTCGCTGAGGGCTTCAAGCGGTTCTGCTCGATGGCCCTGAGCTGAGTCACGGCATCGTGCGCATTCTATTTGTCCACTGCAACTACCCAGCCCAGTTCCGCCACCTCTGCCGTCACTTCTCAGCCAAGCCAGAGCATGAGGTGGTGTTTCTTTGTCAGAACAAGGAATGGACCGCCGGCGAGGTCGAGGGATTCAGCTTGGCTCGTTACCAGCTGGGCCGTGATCCCCAGGGGGAGCTCTGCCATCCCTATTTACGACGCTACGAAACAGCCGTTCTGCATGGCCAAGCTGCTCTCAGGGAAGCACTGCGTCTGAAGCAGCAGGGATTCACACCTGACTTGATCATCGGCCATTCTGGCTTCGGCAACACTCTTTATCTAAAAGAAGTCTGGCCCCAGGCCAAATTTCTTGGCTATTTCGAGTGGTACTACCGCAGCCAGGGCTCGGATGTGGGTTTTGGCAACCAGACAGCCCCCAGCCCCGACACCTGCCTGAGGGTGCACACCTACAACAGCCCGATCGTGATGGATCTGGCCCAGAGCGATGCAGCCATCTGCCCCACCCGCTGGCAAACCAAACAGTTCCCAGAAGCGATGCGCCATCACCTCCAGGTGATTTTCGATGGCATTGACACCGAACGCCTGACTCTTGTGCCTCCAGAGGCGCGAATGGGTGCGCTGTCTCTTCAAGCCGGCGACCAGCGGGTTGCGATCCCGGAGAACGTTCCCCTGGTCACCTACGTGACCCGCTGCTTTGAGCCTTACCGCGGCTGGCCGCAGGTGGCCGAAGGCCTGGCGCGGCTGATGCAGCGCCATCCCCGTGCCCACGTGCTTCTGGTGGGATCCGATGAAGTGGCCTATGGGGCCAAACGGGGGGATGGGCTCAGTTGGCGGCAATGGGCCCTGAAGGAGTGGCCCATGGACCCAGATCGTCTGCATGTACTGCCGGCGCTGAGTTACGAGGACTATCTCGCCGTGATCAAGCGCAGCTGGGTGCACGTGTACTGGACCGTGCCTTTCATTCTCAGTTGGAGTCTGATGGAGTCGCTCGCCAGCGGTTGCTGTGTGGTGGCCAGTGCCACTCCACCGGTCAAGGAGATGATCAAGAGTGGTGAGCAGGGCCAGCTGGTGGATTTCTTTGATCCTGATGCCCTCGCCCAGCAGGTGGATCGCTTGCTCCAGGATCAAGACCAGCGCCGCCAGCTGGGCCTGAAGGCCCGCCACAGGATCCTGGAGGGGGGCTACGACCTGCAAACCTGCCTGCGCCGGCAACTGGAGCTTGTGGACCAGCTGATGGCCGGTTGATGCCTCGAGCTGCTGATCCCGTCACCTGCAACAGCACCGGACTGGACTGCTTTGCCGCCGGTGATCCCGCCGCCGCAGAAGCCCTATTGCGCCAAGCCTTCCAGGGTCTCGCCCATGAACGGGGAATTCTGGTGAATCTCGGCCTCGCCCTCATGCAACAGGGCAAGGTGGATCAGGCCGAACGCTGCTATCGCCTTGCCCTCAACAGCCATGAGCTGCGGGTTCGCCGCAGTGCCGCGAAGAACCTCGGCTTTCTGTTGCTATGGCGCGGCAACCATCAACAGGGTTGGCACTGGCATGGCCGCCGCTTTGAAGGTGAACCGTTCAAAGTGAGCGAATGGCGTGGTGATCCGCTCAACGGCCAGCCACTCACCGTTTGGAATGACGTGGGCATGGGGGACGCCTTTCAGTTTGTGCGTTACACCCTGCCCCTGCTTCAGCGGGGCGAAAAGGTGCGATTTGCGGTAGCAGCCAGCCAGATTGATTTATTTCGGAACCATCTCGCCTGGGAGCTCACGGAGGTGGTGGACCGGCAGAGCGTGGATCACCTCCACGGCGGCCCTCACATCCCGCTGATGAGTCTGATCCCCCTGCTCGATGGCACGACCCTCTGGGGCCGGCGCTTCTCCGAGCCCACCTGGCGTACCACCCAATCCAATGATGGAGCGCAGGAGCATGTGGGGTTGTGCTGGGCCAGCAATCCCCAAGACCGCACCATGCATGCCTATAAAAGCTGCACTCCCGATCAACTGCTCGCACTCCAACAAAGGCTGCTGCCCTCGTGCACGCCGATCAGCCTTCAAACCGATGAGTCCGAGGCCCATCAACGCCTCAAGCTGCAACCAGCCCGGCCCGACTGGAGCGACACCCTGAAACGGATTGCCCATTGCCAAGGCGTGATCAGCGTGGACACCGCCGTGGCCCATCTCGCCGCCGGCAGTGGGCGAGCCACAACGATGATGCTCAGCGATCCCCCCGATTGGCGCTGGCGGCCTGTTCCCGAAGATCCCCAAGCACCCCTTTGGTATCCCTCTCTTCAGGTAGCCCCTGAAACCCTCAAGCCAGCGGCGAGCCCCTTACCCGCATCAGCAGGGGCACCTCCAGGGTGCGGCGATGACTGATGCCGTGCTCCCAGAGGCCGTCTTCCCCCCAGCAATCGCCATGGTCGGCGGTGAGCACGGTTGTGGCGTCATGAAAACCCTCCAACAGAGGTGCCAGCAAGGCATCCACGTGCTCCAGGCAGGCGCGTTGCCGGTGGCGGCAGGTGCGCCGCCGCTCACGGCTGGGACTCTGAAAGGGCACACAGGGATTGTCATCGCGGTCCCAGGGCGCACCGGCATGCCAATAGGGCACGTGGGTCTCCCCCACGTTCAAAAACAAGAGCAGCGGCTGCTCCGGTGGCACATCTAAGCGCTGGGCCTTGATCCAGGCGAGCTGTTCTGCCAACTGCCAGGTGCTGCCGGGGTAAAAAAACCGCTCAAATTCAGCGGTAAGACAGCGGCCAGTTTCCGAGGCGGGATCAAACCAGCGCACTGCACCGCTACCGAGGGTGCGGTACCCCAACCTCCGGAAACCCTCGACAATTGAAGGGCCTTGCAACTGGAACTCCTCGCTGTCCTTACCAACCCAACCGGCGTGGGCCAGGCGGAAAAGCTTGGCCAGCTTCGAGTTGAGCAGGGGCTTTGCCGCACGCACACTGGGCAGAAACCCCTTGAAAATGGCGGCGTGGGAGCCAAAGGTGAAATGGCTGGGGGCCATCGCCCGGTGCAGGGGACCCACCCGATCCATCGCCGGGGTGGTGCTGCGGCGAAAGCTGTCGTAACGACAGGAATCGAGGGTGATCAGCAGCACCGAATCCGGGTGGAGGGGTGGTGCAGTCACAGGGGCAGCAGCTCCTCCAGCAGCAACAGCAACCGGCGCATGCTCTCACGCCAGCTCAGCGAACGAGCCGCACCGGCATGCTCCCGGCCGAGCCTGCGCCAGGTCTCGCGTTCGGCGGCAATCCGCAACCACCACTGCAGCAGTTCATCGGGATCGGTTTCGCCCCAGAGCCCCAGGGGGTCACCGCCATAGGCCTTCAAGGCATCGGGAGCCACACGGCCGAGCCCGGCCTGCCCCATCGGCAAGGCATGGCCCAAGCCCATGGCCAGTAAATCCAGGTGACCGGTGTTGGCGCTGATCAGGGTGGGCACGCCACAGGCCAAGGTCTCCATCGCCATCAGATTGGTCCCCCCCTCGCAGCGGCTGGCAAACACCGCCACATCCGCCTGTTTGATCAGATGGGGCAACTGGCGATTCACCACGCAGGGCAAAAGAAACACATTGGAGGCAGGCACCCCATTGGCCGCCAGCCAGGGACCAATCGCATCAGCACGGCCCAACTCCGGTGCCCCCTGCACATGGGGAGAAGCGGCAATGGTGTTGAGCCCTACATGCCCCACATTGCCCCAAGCCGCGATCAACAACGCATCGGGGTAACGGCTCAACAGCCGCCTGAAGGCGGCAATCACGATGTCTTGCCCCTTGCGGTTCTCCAGTTTGCCGCCGGAAAAAATCACCAGGCTGCGTTTGAGCAGGCGCGGCACGGGCTCCGGATTGAACAGGGCGGTGTCGACCCCCTGATGCACCAAGCGAGCCTTCTGCACCCCCTGCCGCTGCAGAAGAGCCTGGTTCCAGCGGGAACCGCTCACCACCAGATCAAAGGACTTGAGAATGTCCAGATAACTGGACGAGAAACGACTGCATTCAAAAAAGGTGACGCCCACATGGCGCGCTGCGCTGAAGCGAGGCGCTGGCACATGGTTGCCAAGGGGAGAAAAGCCGAGGGGCGCCTGGGTCGCCACCGGCAGCCGACCAGCCCCTTCCGCAGCCGCCAGCTGCTGCATCAGCGGTCTGGATTGGTCCTCGAGATGCTGCAGAGCATCCAGCCAGTGCAGATCGCAGTGCTGGCTGCGGTCGTTGCGGGCCAAGAGGCGGGGAAGGTAGCGGCCCTGCTCCAGCAGGGCCTGGGCCAGCTGGATCCCATAGTTGCCCCAACCGGTATAAGGAGTGAGGGGCCAGTCGATCAGGGCGTGCTGCTCAGCCATGCTGGAGCTGGGGCACCAGACCCATGAAATTGCGCCCACCGTGTTCAACGGTGAGGAAGCGGCCGTTTTGGGGAGCGGGCTTCATCAGCTGAAACGTCTTGAGCATGCCCAGGGTGGCAGCACTCTCCAAAGGGCCGTGAAAACTGGTGTCGATCGCTGCTGCATGGCCGCTGCCGGCATA
>JAYKHZ010000130.1:0-2704 GCA_035286165.1 Synechococcus sp. | reverse complement strand
ACACCAGAAATGGTGTATACAGCTATTGGCAGGGCACGGGGTCGGGTGATGGGGACCTTCGACTCTTATCCCTGCCCCTTTTTCTGATGGCGTCGCGTCTTCAGGCCACCCAACTCCAGCGCAGCGTTGGCGATTGGTGGGGCCGCCTGAACCGATGGGCGACCAATCCATGGCGCAAGGCATCTCTGCTGTTGATCGTGATGATGTCGAGCTTCCTGATTGGAAGTTCCGTGGGATCTATTGCCGGCGTCAGCGGCTTAATGGATCCAGTCGCCGCCCTTCTCACCGTGGCGCTCTGGGAAGCCTTGGTGCGGTTGCGCAGAACATGGCCTCAACACCCCGACCACCTCTTGGGCCTCCAAATCATGGACATGGTCCGGATTGGCATGATCTACGGCCTGCTTCTGGAAGGCTTCAAGCTGCTGTAACGACTGCCGGCGCCCTGCCGACGGTGAACGAACCAGAGGCCACGGTCAGCCTGGCTCGGCGTCCATACCCTTCAGGTGAGGACTGCTGCGTCAATCACCGATGGGCACCGAGCATTTCTTCCTCGACTTAGACCCCCCTGAGGAGCGGCTACGTCATGCGCCCCATGTCGTGATCGTGGGCGGAGGGTTTGCTGGCGTTAGGGCCTGCAAGGCCCTGGCCGGGGCCAACGTGCGTGTGACCCTGATCGACAAGCGCAACTTCAACCTGTTTCAGCCACTGCTCTACCAAGTGGCCACCGGCCTGGTGTCGCGGGGAGACGTGGCCACTCCGCTGCGTCAGCTGGTGGGCAAGCAGCGCAATGTGCAGGTGCTGCTGGGTGAAGTCACCGAAATCAACCCAGAAGACCGGCAGATCGTCTTCAACGGCAAGGCCTACCGCTACGACCATCTCGTGCTGGCCACAGGCTCGGGCAGCAGCTTCTTCGGACATGAACAGTGGCGCACATTTGCGCCGCCGATGAAGATCCTCGAGCACGCAGAGGAGATTCGTCGGCGGCTGCTGATGGCGATCGAGCAGGCCGAACAATCACCGGATCCAGCAGCTCGTCAGTTCTTACAGACGGTCGTGATCGTGGGGGGTGGCCCCACGGGCTGCGAGATGGCGGGGGCTGTGTCGGAACTGATGCGCAATGCCATGCGCCGGGAGTTCAAGCAGCTCAATCCCGACCACACCCGGATCGTGCTGGTGGATCCCGGCGAACGGCTGCTGAAAGCAATGCCCGAGTCGCTGTCAAAAAAAGCGCAAGCCACCCTGGAACAGCTGGGCGTTGAGTTGCAGTTCAAGGCCCGGGTGCAGACGATGCAGCCGGGTGAGGTGACCATGAGCACCCCCGAGGGGGACCACAGGATCCAAGCCGCCACCGTGATCTGGACTGCCGGCGTGCGCCCATCCCACCTGGGCCAGAAACTGGCGGATGCCTGCGGTTGTGAGCTCAACCACGGCCGGGTCGTGGTGGAACCGGATTTCTCAATCAAGGAGCACCCCGAAATCCGCGTGGTGGGTGACCTCTGCTCGTATCACCACACCAGCAGCGGCAACCCCCTGCCTGGCATGGCGGGCCCCGCCACCCAGGCGGGGGGGTTTGTGGGCAAAGACATTGCCGCCATCGTGGCGGGGAGCAGCAGGCCCAACTTCCACTGGTTCGACTTCGGCAGCATGGCCGTGCTCGACCGCGTCGATGCGGTGGCTGATCTGCGCGGCTTCAAATTCAGCGGCGGCATCGGCTGGCTGCTCTGGGCCCTGGCTCACCTGGCCTTCATGCCCGAACGGGAAAACCGCTGGACGCTGCTGATCAAATGGATGTTTGCGGTGGTGTCGCAAAAACGGGCCTCGATGCTGCTCACCGGCATGCCCAGCCAGCACATCGGGCTTGATGCCCCCGATGCACCGTTCCCGATGCACAGCGGAACCGGGCCTTCGATCGCAGCTCCCGATGCCGCCCTCAAGGCGGCCATGGAGTACTACTCCAACCAGATGTCAGGTCAGCGGGATCAGGGCGCCGGCACCACGGAAGGCTCGGCAGGCGATTCAGCCGCCGCCATCAGATAGAGCAAAGCCATGCGCACCGGAATGCCGTTGCGCACCTGCTCTTCCACCAGACAACGGGCAGTGTCATCCAGCAGGGCACCGCTCATCTCCACGCCCCTATTCACAGGACCGGGATGGAGCACCGGTATGGGCGCTTTGCAGTGCTGGAGACGCTGGTGGGTGAGGCCGAAGTCGCGGTGGTAGCGATCCAGGTCGGTGAGCAGATGCTGGCTCATGCGCTCCTTCTGCAGGCGCAGCGTCATCACCGCATCCACATCCGCCAGCTCCGCATCAAGATCCCGAGTGACGCTTACCTTCCCCCGCTGGAGCACAGGATCCGTGGCCTGCCCCGGCGGTGGGGCTTCCACAAACCCAGCAAAACTGTCGGGAACAAGGCTGGGAGGACCGCAGAGGGTCACATCCACACCACAAGCAGTGAGGGCCCAGAGGTTGGAGCGGGCCACGCGGGAATGGAGGATGTCGCCCACGATCAGCAGGTGCTTGCCCTGCAACGCCTCGATCGAGGCATGCTGCGGGTCGAAATGGTGAGCAAGGGTGTATAGATCCAGCAGCCCTTGGCTGGGGTGGCTGTGGAGGCCATCCCCGCCGTTCAAGACCATCGTGCGCTCGCCTGAAGCCTCCAGCGCTTCCGCCAGCTGCTGGGGAACGCTGGTGTTCTGGTGGCGCA
>JAYKHZ010000129.1:0-7722 GCA_035286165.1 Synechococcus sp. | reverse complement strand
TAACCCCTTCAAGCAACACGGCGCCCCCCTGAACGTGCGGGCGGCCCTGCTTGGTGCCGTGGTGGACAGCCTGCACAATCCTGGCGATCCCCAGCACTTGCAACTGCGCCAGGAACTCAGCAGCCGTCGGGCAATCGACAGCCTCAAGGCAGCTCGCCAACGGTTCCCGCAGCATGAACTGGTGTTTGTTGTGGGCACTGATCTGGTGATTCAAATCCCCAGCTGGTATGCCGCTGATCAGTGGCTGCCAAGCTGCCGCCTGGCGGTGGTGCCCAGGCAGGGGTGGCAACTGGAGAGCGGTGCCCTGCAACAGCTCGAGCAACTGGGCGCCCGGATCGAGCACCTGCCCCTGGAAATCCCCGCCGCCTCGAGCTCCAGCATTCGCCAACATCCCAACCCTGAACTGGTGCCGCCTGCCTTGCTGCAGGAACTCGCCGCTCAGAACCTTTACGGTTTCCCCATTCAGACCCAGAGCGCCTCACCGTGCGGATCGCCCTGATCCAATCCAACCCCCTGGTGGGGGACCTGGCAGGTAATGGCCGTGCACTGCTGCAGCAGTGCCGCGCTGCTGCAGCGGCTGGCGCCGAACTGGCCCTGGCCCCGGAACTGGCCCTTTGGGGTTATCCGCCTCGGGATCTGCTGATGCAGCCGAGCCTGCAGCGGGCGGAGCAGCAGCAGCTCGACCAGCTAGCCCAGGAGCTACCGCAGGAGCTAGCCCTGCTGCTCGGGGTGGCCGAGCCCAGCGGCGCGCGGCTGTTCAATGCCATGGCTCTGGTGCAGCACGGTGCCTGGCGCGTGGTGGCCCGCAAACGGCTGCTGCCCAGCTATGACGTGTTTGATGAGCAGCGCTATTTCAGTGCTGGCTATCGCCCCTGCCTGCTGGAACTGGAACGGGCTGATCAACCGCCCCTCCGCCTGGGCCTCACCATCTGTGAAGACCTCTGGGTCGATAGCGACATCAGCGGACAGCCGGTGCGCAGCTGCGATCCGATTGCGGAACTTCAACCGCTGCAACCCCAGCTGCTGATCAACCTCTCCGCATCCCCCTACGCCCAGGGCAAACCCCAGCGGCGCTGGCAGCTGGCTGCCGATGCAGCTGACCAGCTGGGCTGCCCCGTGCTCTACGTGAATCAGGTGGGGGGCAACGATGAACTGATCTTTGATGGCTGCAGCTTTGTGATGGCCCCGGGCGGGCAGCGACTGCGGCAGCTGCCCTGCGCTGAACCAGCCCTGGAGCTTTGGCACAGCGAGGATGCCGTTCAGCCGCTACCGCAACCCCTGAGCCGGGAAGCGGAGCTGTGGCGCTTGTTGGTGCTGGGGGTGAGGGATTACGCGCGCAAATGCGGCTTCCGCAGCGCCCTTCTCGGCCTCAGCGGCGGCATCGATTCCGCCCTGGTGGCAGCGGTGGCGGTGGCAGCCCTGGGGGCCGAGCAGGTGCGTGCCCTGCTGCTGCCCTCGCCCTACAGCTCCAACGGTTCGATTGATGACGCCGAAGTGCTGGCCCAGCGGCTGGCCCTAAGCACCACCACAGTACCAATCGCAGCGCTGATGCAGAGCTACGACAGCAGCCTGCTGCCCGCCCTGGGCCAGCACCCCGATGGATTAGCCGCCGAGAATCTGCAATCCCGCATCCGCGGCACCCTGCTCATGGCCGTGGCCAACAGCGAGGGGCAGTTGCTGCTGGCCACCGGCAACAAATCGGAACTGGCAGTGGGCTACTGCACCCTCTATGGCGACATGAACGGTGGCCTGGCGGTGATCGGCGATCTGTTCAAAACCGAGGTGTATGGCCTCTGCCGCTGGCTCGACAGCCCTGCCAGCGCCGCCGAGCGCGCCCGCTGCGGCCTCTACAGCACGGGCCCTTTAATCGGCGAGGCAATCCTTGAAAAAGCCCCGAGCGCAGAACTGCGCCCCGACCAGAAAGACAGCGATTCCCTGCCGGATTACCCCGTGCTCGACCGCATGCTCAGGCGCCTGATCGAAGCCCATGCCAGTCCGATGGAGCTGCGACAAGCCGGAGAGGATCCAGAACAGGTGGAACGCATCTGGCGGCTGCTTAAGCGCTCGGAATTCAAACGCCGACAAGCGGCACCAGTGCTGAAGCTGAGCGAACGCTCCTTCGGCAGCGGCTGGCGCATGCCGATCGCTGCAGGCCTTGGCAGTTGAGCCGATTCAACGCCAGTCTGAGTACAGCACGAGTGCACCATGGCCGCCCCGCAGCCCTTCGCCTCCATCAGCAGCATCGGCATTCCGCGTGAGATCAAGGCCGATGAGCAACGGGTGGCCCTCACCCCCGATGCGGTGCGGGAGCTGGTGGGGCTCGGGCTTGAGGTGCGAATTGAACAGGAAGCAGGCGCGGGGGCCGGCATCGCCGATGCCACCTTCGCCGCCGCGGGCGCCCAGCTGGTCAGCCGCGAGGAAGCCTGGGGCGCCCACCTGGTGGTGAAGGTCAAGGAGCCGCAACCGGAGGAATTCGGCTTCCTGCGCAGCGACATGGTGCTGTTCACCTACCTGCACCTGGCGGCCTATCCCGAGGTGGGGCGCGCCTTGCTTGAGAGCGGCTGCACCTCAATCGCCTACGAAACAGTGCAGCTGGAGGACAGCAGCCTGCCGCTGCTGGCACCGATGAGTGAAATCGCGGGTCGCCTCGCCACCCAGGTGGGGGCTTACCTGCTGGAACGCCCCCATGGCGGCCGAGGGGTGCTGCTGGGGGGTTGCACGGGGGTTAAACCGGCGCGGGTGGTGGTGCTGGGGGCCGGCACCGTGGGCTGGAACGCAGCCCGCATTGCCGCCGCCATGGATGCGGAAGTGATGCTGCTGGATCGCTCACCGCTGCGCCTGCGCAACATCGAAGCCGACCGGCGCGGACGGCTGGTGAGTCTGGTGAGCAGCCGGGGGCTGATCGAGCGACTGGTCCCCAGCGCTGATCTGTTGATTGGAGCCGTGCTCACCCCCGGTGGCCGCGCCCCAACACTGGTGGATGAAGAACTGGTGCAGCAGATGCGCCCGGGCTCGGTGATCGTGGATGTGGCGATCGATCAGGGAGGCTGCATCGCCAGCAGCGAGGAAACCACCCACACCGCGCCGGTGATTGAAAAGTTCGGTGTGCAGCACTACGCGGTGGGCAACATGCCCGGGGCGGTGCCGTTCACCTCAACCGAAGCCCTGGTGAGTGTGACCCTGCCCTACATCGTCACCATCGCTGGACGCGGCCTACGCGAGGCGGTGACCGAACGCCCCGAACTGCTCTCCGGCCTCAACACCGTGGAGGGTTCGGTGTGCCATCCAGGTGTGGCCCGCGCCCTCGGCGCCAATCCGCGCCACCCCATGGCCTGTTTGCGCTGAAGCAGGGCCGCAGCCGCAGCCGCTCAGTCGGCCGATGCATTGAGGGCGCTGATGTAAAGCCAATCGCCGTCGGCTTGCTCACCACGCCGCTGGAAGAGGGATGTTTCCTTCAACCATTGTCGCTGGCCCGCGGCAGAAAAGCTGGCTTCAAAGCTCACGCGCCCCTGCAGGTCGCCCTCATCCCCAGCCTCCAGAGCGGTGATGCGCAGGCCAAGCCAACGGGTTTGCTCGCAACTGGCGCGCAACTCTCGGCGCCGCTGGGCCACCGGCGTGCCGGGCTCAGGGTGGGTGGCAATGAGATAGTCCACCTGCTTGAGGGCGAAGGCGCTGTAGCGCGAACGCATCAGCTGCGCCGCCGTGGCGGCCCGCTGAATCCCCTGATGCAATGGGCCGCAACAGCGGCCATAGCTGGCACCGCTGCCACAGGGGCAGGGCTGAGAGGCCTGCGCGGCAGCGGCAAACCCACGCCCCATCAGGCCAACTCCTGCAGCGGGGGCAGCGGCCGCTGCAGCGCCACGGGAGCAATCCCCTCGCGCAAGGCCAACACCAACCCGGCCGCTTCCCCATAGGAGCGAGCTGCCAGCACACTGCCGGCAGGCAGGCCAAGGGCCTGGGGCCCAACATTCAGCAGCGACGGATTGCCCACGGTGATCAGCGGCACCCCGCGCTCAAGAGCCGCCAGCACCGCAGCACCGCCCAATGCCCCCTCCGGCACCACCACCGCCCCCAGCTGTTCAGCCAGCAGATCACCGGGGCGCGCCTGATCGCTTGAAATCAAATCCGGCGCCTGGCTCAAACCCACCAGCACACAGGCCAGAAAGGTGTAACCAAGCTCTTCACCAGCAGCGCGGGGATCCAGCTGCGGCTCGAGCGGCAGCGGTGAGAGCGCTGGAGCATGGGCACAGGGAAGCTGCAGCTGGCGCACCAGCAAATGACTGATCACCGCCTCAGCACCAGCGAGGGCATCCACGCCACTGCCCTGGCGATAGGCCGCCAGAGCATCACTCTCGGGATCTTCAGGAAACCGTGCCACCACCGCAATGGCTGTGGCCCCTGCCGCTTTGAGCCGTTCGCCGGCGCGCAACAGCGCATCGGGCCGATCCAGGGTGCCCCAGCTGGCGCCGCTCTCCCCCAGCTCCAGATGCACCCCCAGGGGCACATCAGTCGTTACCACAGGGCCAATATCAAGGCCCAGGCTGGCGCGGCAGCCCTCGGCCACCTGCCAATGGCGCTGGCGCAACTCCTGCTCAATGCCGGCATCCAGGAGCAGGCCGATGCGCTGGCGGCGAACCGGTCTAAGGGCCAGCTCAGCAGCTGCAAAGCGATCCAGCCCATAACCCTCCACGTAGTGAATCCGAGGGTCGCGCCAATAGAGCGCCGCCCCATTCATCACGTTGGGATGGGTGATCAGGCAACCACTTGCCGCCGCTAACAACCGGGAGCTCGGCAGGGCATCACCGGCATAGCCGCCGATCTCGCAACCGATGCCGGTGGGCACCAGCATCAAGGTGGGCAATGGCTCAGCACTCATGGCAGCAGCACAGCTTCGATGTGGAGCAGCTGTTGCCCCTGGTCGCCAGAGCTGATGCCCGTAATGGCCCAACGCAGGGGCTCGCCATGGGCCGTGAGCTGCTGCAACAGCCAGGGGCGCAGGGCTCGAGCCGGGAGCCCTTCAGGCCAGGCCAACTGCAGCTGCAGGCTGCGCAACGCAGCTGGCGCCTGGCTCACTTCTGGTACTGACCGAACTGGGCCTCATAGAGGGCATCCTCCTGACCAGCCAGGAGCTGGAGATCGGAGCGGGGGAAGCTGACGCACAAGAGCGCAAAGCCCTTCTCCCGCAACTCTTCCTTCACCCCCATGGCATCGGGCTGATGCACCTGGCCCGAACGAATGCTGGCGGCACAGGTGGTGCACACACCGGCGCAGCAGGAGCTGGGCAGGATCACACCCGCCGCTTCGGCAGCGCTGAGCACACTCTGATCATCGCGGCAGGGGAACTGATGGCTCTGGCCCTCAAGTTCCACGCTCACCTGGTAGGTCTCAGCCATGGCCGCCTTGCTTGTGCATCAATTGCTCAGCGGCCCATCTTGACGCAAGGGATCCCACTGGCTGGGGTGGGGAGCCAGATACTCGGGCGGTGCGGCAGCCGAAGCCAAAGCCGGCGGAGCACTCAGGACCAGGTCAAAGGCAATCGAGAGGCGCAAATCATCGCCACTGCTGTTATCGGTCACAGCGTGATCCACCGCAGCTGGGAACAAGAGCAGCTCACCAGCCGTTGGCGCCACATCGATCCAGGGGGCATTCCACTGCAACGCCGCAGCTGAGGCTGAATCGATGGGACCGCCATGACCCACAGCCAACCCGGGGACAAGTTCATTGCTTGCCCGCGGCGCGAACAGGCGCAAGCAACCCGTTGACCCGCTGCCATCGCCATTGAGATAAAACAGCGCACTGAGGTGGGCATTGGGGTGGTGATGGCGCCCCACCCCCTGACCGGGCTCGCTGACCACAGGCCAGGAGCGCTGAATTAATGGCACCACCGCGTTGCTGCGGAAGCCCAGCTGCAGCAGGTAGCTGTCCACCTGCCGCTGCAACTGCTGCACCAAGGGGGCAAACAGCGGTAGCCGGTGCAGCTGCCAGACACCATTGATGTCGCCGGTCCAGGCACACCCAGGTTCAGGATTCCCTTGGGTGTCGCCGCGCAGGCGCATCACCTCCTGGATCCACAGGGCCAGATCGAGGGGATCGGGCTGCAGCTGCACCCGCGCCAGGGCCAGTGGGAACAGGGGCTGCAACACCAGCGGGGCAGCAGCGGGCAGGCTCATGGGCGGCAGATGGGCATAAAAAAACCGGCCCCGAGGGGCCGGTCCAGCATGAATCAGCGATTGAATCAGGCCATGGCGGCCGCACCGCCAACCACCTCAAGAATTTCCTGGGTAATTGCGGCCTGACGGGCCTTGTTGTAATCCAGGGTCAACGACTTGGCGAGTGCCTTGGCGTTGTCACTGGCGTTGTTCATGGCGGTCATCCGGCTGGCCAGCTCGCTGGCTGCGGATTCCTGCAGGGAACGGAGCACCTGGTTCTGGAGATACAGGGGCAGGAGCACATCCAGAAGCTGACTGGGGCTCTGCTCGAACACGATGTCCGACTTGAGCTTGTCTTCCTGGTTGGGGGTGCTGGCACGCTCAACCGTGAAATCACCATCTTTGGTGATGAAGCGGAAGATCTCGTCATCAGGCCGAGCGATGCCCTGGGGATCCAGGGGCAGCAGGGTCTGGGACACAGGAGTGGTGCTCACCAGGTTGATGAACTTGGTGTAGATCAGCTC
This sequence comes from Synechococcus sp., assembly GCA_035286165.1. Taxonomy (GTDB): domain Bacteria; phylum Cyanobacteriota; class Cyanobacteriia; order PCC-6307; family Cyanobiaceae; genus RCC307. The sequence goes on along the minus strand of JAYKHZ010000129.1, from coordinate 1,049 downwards.
AACCCGATCGGTGGCGCCGCCCAGGAATTCAGCCTGGATGGCATCCGACACCTGCATGGCATCCGCCGAGGTGGGCAGCTGATCAAGGCCGGTGAAACAGGCCGTGATCGGGTAGGTGCGGTTCTGGAAATAGGTGGAGACCTTGCGGCCCACCAGGATCAGAGCCACCTCATGGCCAGCGGCCTTGAGTTCAGCAAAGCGCTGCTCGGTGCGCTTAATGATGTTGGCGTTGAAGCCACCGCACAAACCGCGGTCGCCGGTCATGGCAACCAGGGTGATGTGGCGGGGATCACGAGCCTGCAGCAGCGGGGTGTCAGCAGCTTCCAGAGCGATACGGCTCTGGAGGCTTTCGAGCACCCGTGCCAAACGGTCGGCAAAGGGACGGCTGCGCAACACCAGATCCTGAGCACGGCGCACCTTGGCGGCAGCCACCAGGCGCATGGCCTCAGTGATCTTGCGGGTGTTCTTAATCGAATTGATCCTGTCGCGGATCTCTTTCAGGTTCGCCATTGGTCAGATCCTCAAGCAGCAGCCATCAGGCCAGAAACCACGGTCTTGATGGCGTCTTTGAGGATGGCCTCAGAAGATTCGCTCATCACCTTCTCGGTCTGGATGGCGTTGATGAACTCAGGCTTGGAGGTCTTGAGGTACTCGCGCACTTCACGCACGAACTCGGTGACCTTCTCAACAGGCAGCTCATCGAGGAAGCCCTTGGTGCCGGCGTACACGATGGCCACCTGCTCAGCCAGCAGCAGCGGGGAGAACTGAGCTTGCTTGAGCAGCTCACGCAGACGCTTACCGCGGCCCAGCTGAGCCTGGGTGGCGGCATCCAGATCGGAGGCGAACTGGGAGAAGGCAGCCAGTTCGTCGAACTGGGCCAGCTCCAGCTTCAGGGTGCCGGCAATCTTCTTGATGGCCTTGGTCTGGGCAGCACCACCCACTCGGCTCACGGAGATGCCCACGTTGATGGCGGGACGCAGACCGGAGTTGAACAGGTCGGAGCTGAGGAACACCTGACCATCGGTGATCGAAATCACGTTGGTGGGGAT
>JAYKHZ010000128.1:0-19749 GCA_035286165.1 Synechococcus sp. | reverse complement strand
GTGGGGATCATCAGAACACCGAACCAACCCACATAGAGGCGGTTGTCGGTGCTGGTGACCCACTCACAGAACTGCTGCCACGCAGAAGCGCCGGAGCGCTGCTGAATGGTGGTTTGCATGAGTCCGTGAAGGATTCGAGATGGATGACGAAGATTTTCGTCACGCGAAGTGTAACGGAAGTTTGCGCAATGTGTCCATCTCCTAAGGATTTGCCGCTGGGGGGTCCACCTGTCCGTAGCTCAATCCCGCGAATTGCCGCTTCACAGCTGCGATTTGCTCAGCACTGAGCAGGGGTGGTTCCCCCAGCACCCGCGCCTGCAGATACATCCGCGCCAGGGTTTCCACCTCGATCGCCAGGGCCAGGGCCTGATCGAGATCACCCCCCAGGGCCACCTGGCCGTGGTGAGCCAGCAAACAAGCGCTGCGATCCTGCAGCGCCTGCAGGCAGAGGTCGGAGAGCTCCTGCGTGCCAAAGGTGGCGTAAGGAGCACAGCGGATGCTGGCTCCACCAGCTATCACCACCATGTAATGGAAGCTGGGGATCGACAAACCATGGCAGGCCAGGGCCGTGGCATGCACCGAATGGCAATGCACCACGGCAGCTGCCTCCGGCCGCTGGCGCAGCAGATCGGCATGCAAGCGCCATTCCGAGGAGGGCCGACGCCCCTGACCGCTCTCCAGAGGCCGCCCCTCGAAATCAATGGCCACCGGGTCCTCAGGCCCCATCTGTTCATAGGGCAGCGAACTGGGGGTGATCAGCAATCCCCCCGGAACACGCACAGACAGGTTGCCGCTGGTGCCCTGGTTGATGCCACTGGCATTCATGCGCCGGGCCACGGCCACCAGCTGTTGGCGTTGCTGCTGCACCCTCACTCCTGCGCTGAACGGCCCATGGCTAGCACCAGCGCTGGGGCCGGCAGCTTCGCGGCAAATACAAAGGATGCAGCGGCGCCCCCTGGGCACTGAAGCCCAGGCAATGCCAAGGGCCCAGCAACGTGAGCACCCGTTGATCACGGCCCTGCCACTGGCCTCGATTGCCCCAGGCCGCCAGGATCAGCTCCGCCCCCTCCGCCAGCTGCAGCAACCAGCGATCGTTGTCGGGGCCGATCGGATCACCAACCCGCCGCAACTGAACGGGATCCCGGGCCCGCCAGGCAAACAGATTGGCCAGGCGCAGCCCCTGAAACCCCCAGGCCTGGGCAAAACCGATGCAGCGCCGCAGCGTGGGGTCATCGCAATGCCCATCCGCCCGGCTGGGGTTCAGCCCCACCACCAGCAACTCGCCGCGGCCAGCACTCCAACGCCGCCAGAGCCCATAGCGGTACCGACCGCAAGGGCTCAGGGCCGCTGCCGCTTCAGTGCAGCGCTCCATACAGCCCTTGAAGCCCCTGCTCACTGGCCTCAGCCACACCCTTGTCGGTGATCAAGGCCGTCACCAACCGCGCTGGGGTCACATCAAACGCGGGATTGAACGCCGCACTGCCATCGGGGATCAACTGCACCGAGGCCAGGGCATCAGCGCCATCGAGCTGCCCCTGAATGTGGCTCACCTCCAGCGGCGAGCGGGCCTCGATCGGCACCTCCGCCACCCCATCGCTGAGGGTCCAATCAATGGTCGAGGCCGGCAGGGCCACATAGAACGGCACCCCGTTGTCATGGGCCGCCAGCGCCTTGAGGTAGGTGCCGATCTTGTTGCACACATCACCGCGGCGGGTGGTGCGGTCGGTGCCCACGATCACCGCATCCACCTGACCGTGCTGCATCAGGTGACCACCGGCGTTGTCCACGATCACGGTGTGGGGCACCCCCTCACGGCCCAATTCATAGGCCGTCAGGCTGGCCCCCTGGTTGCGGGGTCGGGTTTCATCCACCCACACATGAATGTTCAAGCCAGCGCGATGGGCCTTGTAGATCGGGGCCAGCGCTGTGCCCCAGTCCACCGTTGCCAGCCAGCCGGCATTGCAATGGGTGAGCACATTGAACGGCTGCCCCTGGCGCTCGGGCGGACGGGCCGCCGCCAGGGTTTGGAACAGCCCCAGACCGTGCTCACCGATGGCTTCGCACATGGCGACATCGTCATCAGCGATGCGCCCAGCCTCCTGACGCGCCGCATCCGCGCGCTGCTCCAGCGGCAGCGGCTGCACCAGGGCCCGCACCCGATCCAGGGCCCACTGCAGATTCACAGCCGTGGGGCGGGTGGCCAGCAACTGGGCATGGGCCGCTTCGAGGGCGGCATCACTGGGATCGGCCTGCAGGGCCAGCATCAGGCCGTAGGCGCCGGTCACCCCGATCAAGGGGGCACCACGCACCACCATCGTGCTGATCGCCTCAGCCGCCTGCTCACAGGTGCTGAGGCTGCGGGTGGAGAAGCGGTGGGGCAGCACCGTTTGATCGATCACCCACACCGAACGGCCATCGGCCTCCAAGCCAATGGTGCGCCAGGCCTGACCATCAATCCGCATCGCAACCGCTTCGACACACCTCACTCAATCTGCCTGTCCAGGTGGCAACCTTCCCTGCAACCGGCTTGGGGTGATGAGGCTGTTTGATGTGCTGGTGGCCTTCGCCGGGCTCAGCTTGTTGCTGCTGCTGGGGATGGCCCTCCGGCAACGGCTGCGCTGGCTGCGGGCCCTCGGCATTCCCGAAGCCTTGGTGGCGGGTTTGCTGGGGCTGCTGATCGGCCCCTATGGCCCCTGGCCCGTTTTCCCGGAGCAGGTGTACAAGGTGTGGAGCCAAACCCCAGGGGTGTTGATCTCCCTGGTGTTCGCCAGCTTGTTTCTGGGTCAGCAACTGCCCAAACCAGTGGTGATCTGGCAGCGAGCCGCCGGTCAAACCGCCTTCGGCATGGTGCTCGGCTTTGGCCAGTACCTGGTGGGGGGCCTGCTGGTGTTGGCCGTGCTGCAACCCCTGTTCGGCACCAACCCCCTGATGGCAGCACTCATTGAAGTGGGCTTTGAAGGCGGCCATGGCACCGCCGCCGGCATGGGGGCCACCTTCCGCGATCTCGGCCTGCCGGCGGGGGAAACCCTGGGCCTGGCCATGGCAACGGTGGGGGTGCTTACCGCCGTGGTGCTGGGCAGCACCCTGGTGGTGATCGGCCGCCGCCGCCAGTGGCTCGGCCAGCGGGACACAGCAGCGCAAGGGGGCAGCGCTGCGCTGCTGGAACGGCTCGCTGAAGACGATCCGTTCTCAGCTGATGAACGCCTGGCCCTGGAAGCAGCCGCAGGCACCGCAGATCCCGCTGCCCCCAGTGCCATCACGATCGATTCCCTCACGGTGAACATGGCCTTGGCCGGCGGCGCCGTGGGCCTTGGCGTGCTGCTCAAAGCGGGGCTCACAGGCTTTGGCCACTGGATCGGTGGCGCCGAAACCGCCCGGCTGCTGGATGCCATCCCCGTGTTCCCCCTGGCCATGGTGGGTGGCCTGCTGGTGCAGATCGGCCTGCAGCGCAGCCGCCAGACGCAACTGGCCTCCGCCGTGGCGCAAGCCAGCATCGGCTCATTGGCCATGGATCTGCTGATCACCGCGGCCATGGCAAGCCTCAACCTGCCGCTGCTGGAGGACAACTGGCTGCCCTTCATCGCCCTGGCCGCCGCCGGCCTGGCCTGGAACGTGAGTGCGTTCCTGTGGCTGGCACCGCGGATCTTCCGCGACCACTGGTTCGAGCGGGGCATCGCTGATTTCGGCCAGGGCACCGGCGTCACCGCCACCGGCTTGCTGCTGCTGCGCATGGCGGATCCCCATGGCCGCAGCCGGGCCATGGAAGCCTTCTCGTTCAAGCAACTGGTGTTCGAACCCTTCCTGGGCGGTGGCCTGATCACCGCCCTCTCCCCTTTGCTGATCGCGGGCTGGGGACTGCCGCGCTTCAGTGTCGCAGCGCTGGTTTGCACATTGGCAGCGCTGGTCTTTGGCCTGCGGCTGGGCCGCCGCCAGCACCAGAGCTGAACTCAGCGATCGATCGGTCGGTAGCCCCACCAATCCGGCACCTGGGGTGGCGACTCCACCCCAGGCTCTGGGCGCAGGTGCACATGCCAGCCCTGCAGCAGATCAAGCGGCAGGCAATCATCCACCGCGTGCAGATCATCCTTGTGGCGCTGCTGCGCCTGGGGCAACAAACGCTGACGCGCCCGGGCCTTGGCGGAGGCAGCCGTTGGGGCCACCACCAGGCCGATTTGATGCTGCTCCAGCAGGTCGCTGGGGTTGTAGCCCCCCATGTTCACGAACCAGAGCTGCATCCCAGCGGCACTGGGCTCAGGGCGTAACTCCACGGCATAACCATCGATGTGGCGGAGCTCCATCCAGCTGTCGAGATGCAGCCCGCGCCGGCGGCCAAACCACTGGCGTCGCAATTCAGGGATGGTGGCCTCGATGTCAGCACCGACAACGAAGCGCACGTCATGCAGCTCCACATGGCAGCCCTCGATGCGACCGCCGAGCACGACAAGAAACAGCTTCGGTTGATCAGGCGTGCTCACGCAGGAATGTGACCGTTGAAGCGAGCTCCGCCAGGAAGGCGTCGATTTCGGCTTCGGTGGTGGTGAAGGCCAGGCTGGCGCGGGCCGAACCACTCAGACCCAGCAGCCGATGCAGCGGCTGGGTGCAGTGGTGGCCACTGCGAATGCAAATGCCATAGGCATCCAGCAGGGCTGCCAGATCATTGGCATGCAAGCCATCCACCACAAATGCAGCCAGAGCGCCGCGATTGGGTTGCTGCTGCGGGGTGGGGCCCAGCAAACGCACCCCCTCGATGGCCGCTAAGCCCTCCCAGAGCCGGGCCGTGAGCTGTTGCTCCCACTGGTGGATGGCCGCCAAACCAATGCCGCTGAGGTATTGGATCGCAGCCCCCATGCCCACGGCTTCGCCGATGGCGGGGGTACCAGCTTCAAACTTGTGGGGCAGACCGGCCCAGGTGCTGTGGTCGAGAAACACCTCGTCGATCATTTCACCGCCACCCAGGAAGGGCGGCGCCTGCTCCAGCAGCTCGCGCCGGCCCCAGAGGAAACCCATTCCAGTAGGCCCGCAAAGCTTGTGGCTCGAGCCCACCAACCAATCGCAGCCCAGGGCTGAAACATCCACAGGCAGGTGGGGAAGGCTCTGGCAGGCATCCACCAACACCCGGGCGCCAACGGCCTTTGCCAGCTCGACCACCTCGCCGATGGGGTTGAGGCAGCCCAAGGTGTTGCTCACATGCACCAGGCTCACCAGCCGGGTGCGGCCATTGAGCTGACTGCGCAGATCATCAAGATCAAGCTCACCGCTTGGGGTGAGCCCCACATGGCGCAACACAGCTCCGGTACGGGCTGCCACCATCTGCCAGGGCACCAGATTGCTGTGGTGCTCCATCACCGAGGTGAGGATCTCATCGCCGGGCTGAAGCTGATCGAGGGCCCAGGTTTGGGCCACCAGATTGATCGCTTCGGTGGCATTGCGGGTGAACACAATCTCCGCTGGATCGCTGGCCCCAACAAAGGAAGCGGTGATGCTGCGGGCCCCTTCAAACGCATCGGTGGCCCGGGCACTGAGGCTGTGGGCACCGCGGTGCACGTTGGCGTTATCGCGGCGGTAGTAGTGATCGAGGACCTCAAGCACCTGACGGGGCTTCTGGCTGGTGGCGGCGTGGTCGAGGTAGATCAACGGCCGCCCATTCACCTGCTGATCCAGCACCGGAAAATCTGCCCGGTGCCGGCTGGCCAGATCAAGACTGAGGGTGGCGTTGCTCATGCCGCCTCCGCAGCCAACAGCGGTGGCAGTTCCCGCAGGATCTCGGCACAGAAACCGCGACGCAGCAATGCTGCACCGGTGTCGCGATCGATGCCGCGGCTGCGCAGATAAAAGAGCTCCTCATCGGAAAGGCTGCTCACCGTGGCGCCATGGCTGCAGCGCACATCGTCGGCAATGATCTCCAGCTCGGGCTTGGTGTCCACCTTGGCGCGCTCGCTCAGCAGCAGGTGACGGCTCAGTTGGGCAGCATCGGTGCGCTGGGCAATCTGAGGCACTTGCACACAGCCATTGAAGATGCTGTGGCCGGCTTCATCCACCAGCGCTTTCTGCAGTTGATCAAGGGTGCCTTCAGGCCCCTCAAAACGCACTCGGCTGTGGAGATCATGCACCGCACGGCCTGTGGTGATGGAGAGATCACGTAATTGGGTATGGGCCGCACCTGCCAGCTGAAGCACCTCCGGTTCCTGGCGGGCCAGGGCCCAACCCCTCACCACCGCCGTGCGGCTGTAGGTGCTGCCGGGCTGCTGCTGCACCTGGCTGCCAGCCAGCAGCACAGCACTGGCATCCCCCTGCAACAGCCAACCTTCACTGAAACGGGCGCCAGCTGCCACCTGGGCCTGAACCCAGGGCAACGCGAGGCTGGCACCGGCGCAGCGCAGCTGCACCGCCAGATCAAGCTGGGCGTTCTCCCCCAGGGTGATCTGCAGCTGGGGGGCCAACAGGGCCTGCTCGCTGGAGGGCTCAAGCCAGAGCTCCAGCTGCAGCCGTTGACCAGCGGCAAGATCCACCTGCAGGGCAGGACCCGCCAACAGGCTGTGGAGGCGGCCCGGCAATCCTTCAGGACGCCCCAGCGGAGCGCTGCTGTGGTTCAGCTGCAGGCCTTCCGGCAGCGGGGCAGAACCATCCGCAAGCTGCAGCGCCGCACCGGTTCCATCGAGCTGCAAGCGCACCACACCACTGGCGGGAGCTGGGCACTGGGTCGCGGCCGCGCCTCTTGGTTGCAGAGCCGCGGGGTCGAGGGCCAGCAGGGCGGAAAGATCGGTGAAGCGCCAATCCTCCTGGCGCTGGGGCGGCAGCCCTTGCTGAATCAAAGGCTCACGACTGGCCTCTGAAGCCGCCGCATTGGCCGCCATCAGAGCGTCAAGCCAGTGCTGGCGCTGCTGAGTCACGCTGCTCACCCGGCCACCTCCACCGCGGTGCGGGAGGTAACACCGGCTTCGGCATCCACCCAGTCGTAGCCGCGCTTTTCCAATTCCAAAGCCAGTTCCGCGCCACCGGTGCGGAGGATGCGGCCATGGGCCATCACATGCACGTAGTGGGGCGTGATGGCATCCAGCAGGCGCTGGTAGTGGGTGATCAGCAAGGTGGCGTTGTTGGCACCAGCCAAGTGGTTCACCCCTTCAGCCACGATGCGCAGAGCATCAATATCGAGACCTGAATCGGTCTCATCGAGAATCGCCACGAGGGGCTCCAGCAGAGCCATCTGCAGGATTTCATTGCGCTTCTTTTCCCCACCGGAAAAGCCTTCATTGAGGCTGCGCTCCAGGAAGGATGGATCCATCTGCACCAACTCCAGGCGCTGTTGCAGGTGATCTTCAAAGCTGAAAGTGTCGAGCTCCTCCAACCCCTGAGCCTGGCGGCGGGCATTGGTGGACACCCGCAGGAATTCCAGATTGCTGACCCCAGGGATCTCCACCGGGTATTGGAAACCGAGGAAGAGGCCCGCACGGGAGCGCTCCTCCGGGCTCATCTCATCGACATCAACACCGTTGAAACGAATCGTTCCGGCCGTGACGGTATAGCTGGGGTGACCGGCAATCACCTTTGAAAGGGTGCTTTTACCGCTGCCATTGCGGCCCATCACAGCGTGGATTTCACCGGCACGAACCGTGAGATCCACACCACAGAGAATCTCCTGATCGGCCACGGAGGCTCGCAGGCCACTGATCTCAAGCAGTGCAGGTAAAGCAGACACAGATTCCGTCACAACGGGCGGGACAACAGGGGGTACAGGAACAACAACGACAGGTCCAGAGGCTCAATCAGCCCACTGAACCCTCCAGCTTGAGCGCTAACAACTTGTCAGCCTCAGCAGCGAACTCCAGCGGCAACTGGTTGAACACATCGCGGCAGAAACCGCTCACCATCATTGACACGGCTTCTTCAAAACCAATGCCGCGGCTTTGCAGATAGAAGAGCTGATCCTCGGAGATGCGGCAGGTGCTGGCTTCATGCTCCACGGTGGCCTGAGGCTGTTGGGAGCGGATGTAGGGATAGGTGTTGGCGGCAGCTTGATCACCGATCAGCATCGAATCGCACTGGCTGTAATTGCGAGCGCCCTTGGCTTTTGGCCCCAGTTGCACCAAACCGCGATAACTGTTTGATGAACGACCAGCACTGATGCCCTTGCTCACGATGGTGGAGCGGGTGCGCTCTCCCACATGCACCATCTTTGTGCCGGTATCAGCTTGTTGGCAGTTATTGGTGAGCGCCACTGAGTAGAACTCACCAACGGAATCATCACCAGCCAACACGCAACCTGGATATTTCCAGGTGATCGCAGAACCGGTTTCAACCTGCGTCCAGCTGATGTGACTGCGGCGCCCCTTGCAGAGCCCACGCTTGGTCACAAAGTTGTAGATACCACCCTTGCCGTTTTCATCACCGGCATACCAGTTTTGAACGGTGGAGTACTTGATTGAAGCGTCATCAAGGGCCACCAGTTCCACCACAGCGGCGTGCAACTGATTGGTGTCAAACATCGGAGCGGTGCAACCTTCGAGGTAGCTCACCGATGCGCCCTCTTCAGCAACGATCAAGGTGCGCTCAAACTGACCGGTATCACCTGAGTTGATGCGGAAGTAGGTGGAGAGATCCATCGGACAGGTCACCCCCTTGGGGATGAACACGAAGGAGCCATCACTGAACACAGCTGAGTTCAGGGCCGAAAAATAGTTATCGGCAATGGGCACCACCGAGCCCAGGTAACGCTCGATCAGCTCGGGATGTTCCTCGACCGCCTCACTGAAGGAGCAGAAGATCACCCCGTCTTCAGCCAGCTTTTCCTTGTAGGTGGTTGCGATCGACACGCTGTCGAACACCGCATCCACAGCCACATTGGACAACCGCTTCTGCTCGCTGAGGGGAATCCCGAGCTTGTCGAAGGTTTCCAGCAGCTTGGGGTCAACCTCATCGAGGCTGGCCTTTTTCTCCTGCTGCTTGGGGGCCGCGTAATAAACGATGTCTTGATAGTCGATCGGCGGGTAGCCGATTGCAGCCCAATCGGGTTCAGCCATGCGCTGCCATTGGCGAAACGCGCGCAAACGGAAATCCAGCAGGAACTGGGGCTCATTCTTCTTGGCCGAGATCAGCCGCACCACCTCTTCGCTGAGGCCCTTGGCGATCTTGTCGGTTTCAATGTCAGTGACGAAGCCATACCGATACGGCTGGCTCACCAAGTCACCGACATTGGCCTGAGCCACCGGTGCTTCCGTGGGAGAGGTCGCGGTCATAAAGGCCTGAGATCAGCCGGCGGAACTGGCCTGGATCTCCTCCAGGCTGATGGTCTGCTTCTCACCACGGAACGGATTGTCCTCGGTGAGGAAGAGCATGCAGTGGCACTCCTTGCGCTCACGCATGGGAACGCAGGGGCAGTTCCAGAAGGCCTGCTGCACTTCAGCCTCTTTGTCTTCGTAGTGGCGGCAAGGGCAGAGCGCACCACCGAGTTCGTCCTTATGACGGGCCAAACCCTCCAGCACCACAGCCGTGACCCCTGGATCACTGCAGAAATAAGTGCCGGTGCGCTGGGCATAGGTTTCCGCGAAACGGCGGATCACCTCAAGACTCTCTGTATTCGCTGCCGGGGTGGAAGTGTCGTCTGCCATGAAGCCTGGTGGGGAAACGCAGGGAATTACGAAACACCTTGGTTTCCTTTCCCAACGGTAGAGCAAGGGTATGCCCCTCTGGGACCTGACATCCCCGGACCGCGTTCATAGCTTGCGGGAAACCCCGCTGATCGCCCGGTGACCCTCTCCGATCTCTGCCGGCGGCCGGTGGATGAGCTGCTTGGCACTGAAGACGAACTGCTACTCCGCACGCCCCCCAAGGTGAATCGCGACCACCTGCACCTGCCAGGCCCCGACGTGGTGAGCCGACTGTTTGCCAGTTCCGATCGCAGCCCCCAGGTGCTGCGCAGCCTGCAGCAGCTCTATGGCAGCGGCCGCCTGGCCCACACCGGCTACCTCTCGATCTTGCCGGTGGATCAAGGCATCGAGCACTCAGCCGCCCACTCCTTTGCCCCCAACCCCGACTACTTCGACAGCGAAGCGATCGTGGAGCTGGCGGTGGAGGCCGGCTGCAGTGCCGTGGCCTCCACCCTGGGGGTGCTGGGGTCCGTCGCACGCCGCTGGGCCCACCGCATCCCCTTCCTGGTGAAGCTCAACCACAACCAGCTGCTCACGGCACCGAACGTGCACGAGCAGATCCTGTTCGCCTCTGTGGATCAGGCCTGGAACATGGGCGCCGTGGCCGTGGGGGCCACGATCTACTTCGGCAGCGATGACTGCAACCGCGAATTGCAGCAGATCGCCGCCCTGTTCGAGCAAGCCCATAGCCGGGGCATGGCCACGGTGCTGTGGTGCTACCTGCGCAATCCGATCTTCAAACAACCCGAGGCCGACTACCACCTGGCCGCTGACCTCACCGGCCAGGCGAACCATCTGGGGGTCACCATCGGCGCCGACATCATCAAGCAGAAGCTGCCGGAAACCAACGGCGGCTATGGAGCTGTGACGCGGGCCCTCGGCCAGTCCTACGGGATGACCGATGAGCGCATCTACAACGAACTGGCCAGCAGCAACCCGATCGATCTGTGCCGCTACCAGGTGCTGAATTGCTACGCCGGCCGCATCGGCTTGATCAACAGCGGTGGCGCAGCTGGCCAGAACGATGTGCACGACGCCGTGCGCACGGCGGTGATCAACAAGCGTGCCGGGGGATGCGGGTTGATCATGGGCCGCAAGGCCTTTCAGAAACCACGCCAGGAGGGGGCCGAACTGATCCAGCTCGTGCAAGACGTGTATCTCGATCCGGCGATCCCGATCGCCTGATGCCAGGCTGGGCGAGTCATGACCGCCTCCCCCGCCTCCACCCACGAAGCCACGCTCACCCTGCTGCTGCGGCAGGGCGAGGCGTCTGCTGCCGAGCTCGCCGACCAGCTGGGGGTGTCGGTGCAGGTGATGCGCCGCCACCTCCGCAACCTCGAGCGCGAGCAGTTGGTGGAGGCCAGCCCCCAGACCGGAGGCCCTGGCCGCCCCAGCAACCGTTGGCGCTTGACCGCCCAGGGGCGGGGGCGCTTCCCTGATGGCAGCGAGCACTTCGCCCTGGGGCTGTTGCATTCCCTCAGCCAGTCGCTGCCCGCTGAACAGGTGCGCCACCTGCTGCGCAACCAAGCCGAAATCCAGGCCTGCGCCTACCAGCGGCAACTCGGTGAGGGCCTCTTGCCTGAACGACTCGAAAAACTGGTGGAGCTGCGCCGGCGCGAGGGCTATGTCGCCGATTGCCACGCGGAAAGCGGCAGCAGCGCCTGGCTGCTGCAGGAATATCACTGCTCGGTGTCTCGGGTGGCCGAAGCCTTCCCGCTGATCTGCGATCAAGAGCTGCAGGTGATGCGCCACACCTTTCCCGACTGCACGGTGGAGCGCGTTCACTGGAAACTGGATGGCGACCACAGCTGCGGTTTCCGGCTCGAACCTCGTGACTGACTCCCTGATCAGCGCGGCGGAAAGCGACCGCATCGATGCCCTGCCGCTGCCCCTGCTGGAGCGGCAGCGCCTACGGCTTCTGGCCCACAGCTTGCGCAGCCTGCAGGCTGCGGCAGGGCGCTGCAACGGACCTCTCCCCACCGCAGCAGAGCTACAGCACTGGGCCCAACGGCAACCGCAACTTGCAGACGAGGACGACTTTCGCGCGCTGCTGATCCAACAACTGTTGGCGGCGGGCCTGCAACTGCAGCAATTGGGGGAGCAGTTGCAACCTCCCCAACCAGCGCTGGGGCTCAGCCTGGAGCAACTGCTGGCCGCAGCAGCACCAGCAGCAGCACCCCAACAAAGCCCAACAGACCTGCCAACCAACCCGCCCAGCCCGGTTGATCCCCCTCCAGCCGGCTGAGGGGCAACGCCATCAGCGGTGCAGTGGCGATCAGGCTCACCGCCATGGCAGCAGGCAGCGCCTTGAGGCTGGCCTGCTGCAGAACGATGCCAAGCGATGTCCCCAGCAGGGTGGCCAGCAGCACCAGGGGCCAACGGGGCTGAGCCGGCCGCGGTCGTTGCAACGCAGGCAAGCGAACCCAGGGGAGCATCACCACCAGGGCCGCCCACAACCGCAAGGCAGCCGCCGGCACCGGCAAGATCAGACTCTCAGCCAATGCCCAACGCGATAGCAACGCACCGCTGAGGCCACAGAGCAGTGCCAGGGCAATGCACACCAACCCCACCCCCTGCTGCGACACAGCGCCCCCGACCGGCGGTTGCTGACGGGCCACGATCAACACCGCCAGGGTGATCAATGCCAACCCCAGCCACTGCAGGGGCAACAGCACTTCAGCCAGGGTGAGCTGGGCCAGCAGCGCCGAGAGGGCAGGGCCTCCGGCATCCAGGGTGAGGCTGCGGCGGGTGCCAAGCCGCCGCAGGGCAGCGAAATAAAAGCTGTCGCCGAGGGCGATCCCGAGAGCCCCGCTCAACACCAGAGCCAGGAAGGCCGCAGGTGACACACCTTGAAAAGCCCCTGGCAGCAGCAAGGCTGGTAGCAGGCTCAGCGCTCCAATCAGATTTTTGAGCAGGTTGAGCTGCAGCGCTGATAGCGAGGTGGGCACACGCCGCCAGAGGCCGCTGGCCAGGGTCCAGCACAGGGCCGCCAGCAGGGCAAGAACGACACCCTTCAACATGGGTGCATCAAGGCCCCCAACAAGGCAAGCAGCATGGACAGGATCAGCGACGCACTCAGTTTCTTCCGCCTGAGCTGTGGCCGTTGGCGCTCCCAGCGCTCCCAGCACCATTTGCTGCACCGGCGCGCCGAGTCCGGCATCTCCATTGTGGAGGTGTCGATGGTGGAGCTAGGCGATGAGCGCCTCGACGCCCTCGCTGTGCTGCACGGCAAGAGCCCAGATGAAGTGATCGGAGGCTGCCACGTCCGCTGGAGTGCCTCCATGGCTTGGGACCGAGAAGGGGAAAACCATGAAAACGAGGCCGTCTTTGGCCTGATCCCCACCGACGGAGGCCAGGGGCGGGAAGGACTGCAACTGCGCGACCGCGGCTACGCCGAAACCGCACCGGCGCTGGGGCACTTTCGCTTGGATGAGGAAGACAGCCTCTGGCTCAGCACCAGCTACGAAATGATGGACAGCAGCGAGCGGTTCTGGTTCGCCGGCCCCAACACCCGCCTACGCACCAGCACCGTGCAAGGACTGTCCAACACCGCCTCCCTCTGCGTTGAGACACGGATGCTGGAGGGTGATCCAGTGGATCCAGGCCAGACCCAGCTGGCTGCCAGCTCGGTGCTTGGCTGGTAAAAATACCTAGTGAAATGTGTAGAAAGTTACGGACTGTGATTGCCGCTGCGGCAGGCGGCCCTAGTTCACTAGAGCACTTCTACGATCACCTGAGTTGGATGCTGACGAACGAGTGGCCATTCCCCTCCTGAACTACGCGCCCACAACCCAAAACGCTCGGGTTGCACCGCTGCGTGTCGGTTCCGACGAGGACCTGAAAGTGGTGGCCCTCGATCAGGGCAGCGATTCAGGCAATGTCACCACCGTGATCGAGGCGGCCTACCGCCAGATCTTCTTCCACGCCTTCAAGAGTGACCGCGAGGTCTTCCTGGAGTCGCAGCTGCGGAATGGCCAGATCACCGTGCGTGATTTCATCCGTGGCCTCTGCCTGTCGGACACCTTCACCCGCACCTTCTACGGCTTCAACAGCAACTACAAGGTGGTGCGCCACCTGGTTGAGAAGGTTCTAGGGCGCAAGACCAGCGGCAAGAGCGAGGAAATCGCCTGGTCGATCGTGATCGCAACCAAGGGGGTTGCGGGCATGGTCGACGAACTGCTCGACAGCGCTGAGTACCTCGATAACTTCGGCTACAACACCGTTCCCTATCAGCGCCATCGAGTGCTGCCAGGCCGTGAGCTCGGCGATACACCGTTCAACATCACCAGCCCTCGTTACGACGAGTACCACCGCGACATCCTGGGCTTCCCCCAGATCGTGTACACAGGCGAGGTCAAGCGCATCCCCGAGCGTGCCCGCATCACCCGTGGTGGCAACCCTGCCGATTACATGAGCTGGTTGAACGAGCTTCCCGCTATGCGCGCCACCCAGGCCAAAGCAAGCGCCGGTGGCGATTACATGGCCAAGGTGCCCTATCGCAGCGTTGGTCGCTGAATCCAGCAGCTCACCTTCAACACTCTGAAGCGCCCCCTGAGGGGGCGCTTTTTATTTGGCAACCTTCAGTTGACAAGAGGCGCTGCCAACGGGGCGATCAGCAATTGCTGACGCTGAGCCATGGAGTTGTTGTGCCTTTAGCAAGGCCGATGCAAAGTGATCCCAAACGGATTCTTTAGCGGTGAAACAGTCCCTCTCATCACTCGCACGCCTGACTCTGCGCCAGTTGCGTCGGGTGGCCAGTGATTTGGGCGTGGCTCTTTACAGCAGGAAGTCCAAAGACGAACTGCTCGATGCCATCAACACTCAGCAGGAGCTGAGCGTTGGTGATAAGCGGATTGAAACGGCGATTTCCCTAGCCGAATTGGAGACCAACCTCGGCGAAGCTCCCCTGCCCCTGCCGGAAACCCGGGTGGTGTTTCTGCCCCGTGATCCCCAGTGGGCTTACGTGTTCTGGGAGATTTCCGCCGAGAGTCGTCGCGCTGCTGAATCCGCCGGTGCTCGCCAACTCTGCCTGCGTGTTTCCGATGTGACCGGCCTTCAGGATGGCTCCAGCCATCCCCACACCCTGCAGGAAGTGGTGGTGGATGCAGGCAGCAGCGAGTGGTACCTGCCTGTTCCCCTGAGTGATCGCGACTACCGCGTGGAACTGGGCTTCCGCCAAAGCGATGGTGGCTGGTTCTCGCTGGCCTACTCCGCAGTGGCCCGCGTGCCTGCCATGCACCCAAGCGAGCAGATCCTTGATCAGTTCGTGCCCTTCTCCCTTGAAGCAGCACCAGCCACCCTGCCTGCTCCCGCAGAATCAGCTGACAACAACCTGCACGAGCGGCTCTACCAAACCGCCACCGTGCGCTGGCGCCGTTTGGGCCGTGGCTCTGAAGCCTTCCATGAAATGGACGAGAGCACTTCCGGCGCCCATGGCCTGAATGATTCTGGCGTGGGCCGCTGGGCCAGCGGCCGCAGCGAAAGCGGCGTGGGCGGTGTTGCTCCCCGCAAGCGCTCTTTCTGGTTAGTGGCTGATGCCGAATTGATCGTTTACGGCGCCACAGATCCTGCTGCCACCTTGAGCATTGGTGATGAGGTGGTGCCCCTCTCCCCCGATGGCACCTTCCGCGTGCAAGTGCCCTTCCGCGATGGGCAACAGCTGTATCCGATCAAGGCCGTGGCCGCTGATGGTGAGCAGACTCGCAACATCACCCTGGAGTTCGAGCGCACCACTCCCGAAGACAACAGCAACACCCCTGAGCAAGCCAAAGCCGAGTGGTTCTGAACAAACGCTCCCTGCTCAAAACCCTGGTGCTGATCCTGCCCTTGGCGGGATCACTGAGCTTGCCGGTGGCCGTTCCCCTGCTGATGCGTTCAGCGGGGATCGGTGCCGGTGTGGCTCTGGTGTTAGTGGTGAGTTGCTTGTGGTTTGCCCTGATGCTGCATTTCAGTGAAATGCCTGAACACAGCTAGAGGCCATCGATCCAATCGGATGCTTCAAATTCAAGACCCAGGGTTCAGCCGCAGCAGCGGGGAATCCTGGGTTTTTACTTGGCCCGCTGTGCCACCGCCGTTACTCGCCCTTGGCCTTGGCCTGTTGCTGACAGGCTGCACCCACCCCGGGGTATACAGGCCCTGGGCTCAGGCCCCACGGCCTGAGGCCAAAGGCATGGCTGTGCATTTCAACCAGCGGCGAGGCCACAGCTACATCAGCCCCCTGAGCGGCCAGCGCCGGGAGGGGGAGAACCTCGAACAGCTGCTGATTGGGGCAATTGGCAGCGCTCGCCATGAAATTCTGGTGGCAGTGCAGGAACTCACGCTTCCAGCCGTTGCCAAAGCACTGATTGCCAAACACCGCGCTGGGGTGAAGGTGCAGGTGGTGCTGGAGCATCAGTACCGGGAACCCTGGAGCCTGCTGCACCCAGCGGGGCTCGAACCCCACGCCAAGCAGCGGCTGCGCCGGCTCAAGCGCCTGGGCTGGTCTGATGCTGTGTTGCTGCTGGATCGAGCCGGCGTGCCGGTGATCGATGACACCGCCGATGGCAGCAAGGGCAGCGGCCTGATGCACCACAAATTCATGGTGATCGATCGCGAGCGTGTGCTCACCGGCTCGGCCAACATCACCAGTTCTGGAATCCACGGCGATGGCGGTGCGCCCCGCACCCGCGGCAACGTGAACCATCTGCTGCAGATCGAAAGCCCGCAACTGGCCAGGCTGTTTGCTGATGAATTTGCCCAGCTTTGGGGTGATGGAGCCAAGGGTGAACGCACCAGCCGGTTCGGCTTGAAAAAACAGCAGCGGAGCGCTCAGAGGCTGAAGCTGCACTCGAGCCAGATCACGGTGCTGTTTGCCCCTCAGCGTCCAGGGCACGAAGGCGATGGATTGGCCCTGATCCGAGCCGAACTGCTGAAAGCCAAGCGCAGCGTTGATCTGGCCCTGTTTGTGTTCAGCGCCCAGGAATTGGCTGATGTACTGGAGGCCAAGCAAGCCGAAGGTGTGGCCATCCGAGTGCTGGTGGATCCCGGCTTTGGCTACCGCAGCTACTCAGAACTGCTGGACCTGCTGGGCAAGCAGCTGCCAGATCACCGCTGCCGCATCGAAAAGGGCAACAAGCCCTGGAGCACGCCCTTGCGCCAGGCCGGCATTCCCCGCCTACCCAGGGGGGACAAACTGCACCACAAGTTTGCTGTGATCGACAACGAAACAGTGATCACCGGCTCTTTCAATTGGAGCCCATCAGCCGCCCACCGCAACGATGAAACCCTGCTGGTGATCCGCTCCAAACCCTTGGCAGCCCAATTCACACGGGAAATGGAGCGGCTCTGGGCTGGCGCTGAACTGGGGATCACCCCACGGCTGCAGCAGAAGCTCAAGCAGGGAGACAAGCGTTGCGGCGCAGGGGATTTCATCCGCAAATCAGCGGCTACGAAAAGCACCAACAGCAATACAAGCAATCTAAAAACACACGAATTCCATGCGATTCATGCATTCTGGCTTCACGCATAGGAGCCACAAGAACAGTTTAAAATCTTGCTCACAGCCAAACAATACGAGACAGCAGCTCAGCCCCCGCCCCCCCAGCAGCCCCCATGACATCTTCCAATCCCATCATTCGTGGCAACAGCATCTACACCATTGTCGATGGGCCTTCGTGGACCGAAGCTGAAGTGAGCTCAGTCAAACTTGGTGGACATCTAACAACGATAGAAAATGAAGAAGAAAATATCTTTTTGCAATCATCCTCACTTGTGTCATCCCTGGGCGAAGACTTTGGAGTATGGATTGGCTTATCGCGCAAGAACGGGTGGATGACAGAAGAAGGCGGAACTGATGGCGATTGGAAATGGACAACTGGGGAGCTTTATGGCAGCGGAAATCAAATCGTGGGCTGGAACACAAACTTCTTTGCCAGCGGTGATGGCATGGGAGATGAAGCCGTTCATATGTATACCAATGAAAACAAAGGGTCATGGAATGATGTACCCCTTTCATGGTCATCAAGCGGTAAAGTTGACTCAGGGATTGCAGAAATCCCCTTCATCCGCCGTGGCGACTCTGCCTATGTGATTGTTGAAGGTCCCACCTGGAAAGAAGCAGAAGCCAATGCAGTCGACCTCGGTGGACACTTGGTGACGATTAACACAGAAGCTGAGAACCAATGGCTTGTAGATACATTTGCAGATAAAGTGAGATTCAACGGAAAAGTTGGAGACCTCACAGGAGACTCTGCATACACTCCACGAGCATGGATAGGCTTAAACGATTTCAATGAAGAGGGCACATATGAATGGTCCTCTGGACAACCAATCACATTTTTTGAGCCTGAGCCGTGGCAACTTACAGGAACAGACCCAACATGGGGAAGCATTTATCCTGGTGGATCAGTTGGATCACACGATATTGATCAAGATGCCATAAGCATTCAACTTGGAGATGTTAGCAATAGCACCTCCTGGAATCCAGGCATGTGGGAAGACAGTTGGAATAATCACTACATGTGGGAACAAGGAATCGCCGAAATCCCACTAGCAACCAACAACGACCCAACAGGAACTCCAACACTCACCGGCGACTTCAAGGTCGGACAAACCGTTAGTATCGATGATTCAGCAATAGAGGATAACGATAACTTTGTAGGCTGGACTCCCACCCATGAATACTCATGGGAGGTCTCTGCTGACAACGGCAACACATGGTCTGCTCTAAGCAGTAATGACGCCACTGATGGCAATAACTCCTATACGACCACCGCATCAACAGCCGGCAAGCAACTACGAGGAGTCGTTAGTTACTTGGATGGTTATGGGACTAAAGAAAGAGTGGAATCTCGTGGAAATCTGATAAGCCCTACATCTGCCATACGCGGGAACAGCCTTTACAGCATTGTCAATGGCCCCAGCCGCGATGCAGCAGAAGAGCAAGCAAACAAACTTGGTGGCACGCTTACAGCCATCAACAGCGAATCAGAGAACAATTACATTGTTGATCAATTAGGCACACACATTGAACCTGTCAGCAACAGGGCAGACCCAACCCAAGAGCCAGTCAACTACAAACTGGCATGGATTGGCTTGGAAAAAGATAACCAAAACAACGCCTGGGGCTGGAGCAACGGTGAACCACTCACCTACACAAACTGGACTGGAGCAGGACCCAGTGGTGGCGAACCATTCGGAGATATCAGCCTCACGAAACTCACAAGTCCGCCAGCGACTGGAGCAAGGGCCAAAGGCGATTGGAATGATGCACCTAACGACGAGCAATACCTCAACTACATCGCAGGCGGGATCGCCGAAATTCCATTTATCAGGCGAGATGATTCCGCCTATGTGATTGTTGAAGGCGACACCTGGGCTGAAGCGCAAGCCAATGCCGTCGCCTTAGGCGGCAACCTAACCACCATTAACGATGAAGCTGAAAACGAGTGGATCACACAACTGATCAACCAAAGAGACACAACCACGGCTTATTGGATTGGCCTGAATGATCAGGATGAAAATGAAACTTATACATGGATCAATGGTGAAACATCCAGTTATCGCGCCTGGGATGCAAATGGTGAAGATGGGTCCCCAGAACCCAGTGGGAACACCTACGGGGCCATGTTCGGCAAACCAGAAGGCCTGAACTACAGCTTCAAATGGATTGAAGAAGGGAGCTGGTACAGCCTCTCAGAAAATATTGCCGCACCTCTTCAAGCCATTGGCGGATCCCTGGCAGGTATTGCTGAGATTCCTCTGGTAGCCAATCAAACACCCTCAGGCCAGCCTGAGCTAGAGGGAGCATTAGAAGTTGGGCAAACCCTGAGGATTGATCCATCGAAAATTAACGATAACGACAACTCTGAATACTGGAGCCCCACCTATCACTACAGCTGGGAAGTATCAAATAACCAAGGGAAAAGCTGGACGCCTTTGGATTCCAGGGATGCAAACGATGGAAACGCAACCCTCACACTCACCAGCAACGAGGTAGGTCTGCAACTACGGGGCCGAGCCAGCTATCTCGATGGCATGGGAACCAAGGAAAGCCTCACCACAACGGCCAGCAGCATGGGCCGCTTCAGGCTCAGCGCTGATCAAAGCAATCACGCTGGTGAGCCAC
>JAYKHZ010000127.1:0-17257 GCA_035286165.1 Synechococcus sp. | reverse complement strand
CTCCACTTGCCGCGCCATCGGGTTGTCCAAACCCAGCTGCACCGGCAGCGGCAATGGCGTGGTGAACAGCGTTTGCAGGGAACGGCCCAAGCGACCATCGGTCGCCCGATTCAGTTCGGCTAGATCGCTAGTGCCCGACCACAACGCCTCCGGGCTGCTCAACTCCTGCACATTCACACTCAGGCGCTGCAAACCCAGAGGGCCTTCGATGTAGAGCGTTTCAAGGGCAGCGGCAGGCGTTGCTGCTGCCAGCAGCGAAAAACCCAGGGCGAGCCGCTTCAAGCGGCCAAGGGCTGCGCTGGATGCTGCTCGAGCACCTGACGCAAATAACGGCCGGTGTGGCTGGTGGGATGGGCGGCGAGGTCTTCCGGTGTCCCCGCAGCCACGATTTGACCGCCGCGATGGCCACCTTCAGGGCCCAAATCGATCAACCAATCGGCGCAACGGATCACATCGAGGTTGTGCTCGATGCAGATGATCGAATTGCCCTTGTCCACCAGGCGCTGCATCACATCCATCAGCTTGTGGACGTCGTAGAAGCTCAAACCCGTGGTGGGTTCATCAATCAGATACAGGGTCTTGCCGGTGGCTCGCTTGGAGAGCTCGGTGGCCAACTTGACGCGCTGGGCTTCACCACCGGAGAGGGTGGGGGCTGGCTGACCCAACTTCACGTAACCCAGGCCCACATCCACCAGGGTGCGCAGGCGATCAGCGGCCTGGGGGATGGCCGAGAACACCTCAGCGGCCTGCTCCACCGTCATCTGCAGCACATCGGCAATGGTGTAGCCGCGGTACTTGACCTGCAAGGTTTCGCGGTTGTAGCGGGCACCCTTGCAAACGTCGCACTGCACATACACGTCGGGCAGGAAATTCATCTCAATGACGTTGACGCCCTGACCACTGCAGGCTTCGCAACGGCCACCTTTGACGTTGAAACTGAACTGGCCGACTTGATAACCGCGGGCCTTGGCCTCAACGGTGGCCGCAAACACCTGGCGGATGGGATCAAACGCACCGGTGTAGGTGGCTGGATTGGAGCGGGGGGTGCGGCCAATCGGGCTTTGATCGATCACGATCACCTTGTCGATCGCGCTGATGCCCCGCAGTTCAGCCAAACCTGAGGGGAACGGCACCTTGTGGCCCAGGTTGTGCTCCAGAGCAGGGTGAAGCAACTCGTTCACCAAGGTGCTCTTGCCGCTACCGCTGACACCGGTCACCGCCACGAGCCGGCCCAGGGGAATCTCCACATCCAGATGCTGGAGGTTGTTGCGATGGCAATCCACCAAGGTGAGCTTGCGGCTGCCCTCACTGCGGCGCTCAGCAGGCGTTGGAATCGAGCGGCGACCACTCAGATAGGCCCCGGTCAGGGAGTCTTCGGCAGCCATCAGATCAGCCAGGCTGCCCTCACTGACGATGTGGCCGCCGTGAACACCAGCCCCCGGTCCGATATCCACGATGTGATCGGCGGCCCGGATCGTGTCCTCATCGTGTTCAACAACGATCAAGGTGTTGCCGAGGTCTCGCAGTTTCACGAGGGTTGAGAGCAACCGGTCGTTGTCCCGTTGGTGCAAACCGATGCTGGGTTCATCCAGCACGTAGAGCACACCGGTGAGGCCAGCACCGATCTGGGTGGCCAGGCGGATGCGTTGCGCTTCTCCGCCGGAGAGGGTCATCGCCGGCCGATCGAGGCTGAGGTAATCAAGCCCCACATCGATCAGGAAACGCAGGCGCAAACGGATTTCTCGCAACACCAGATCGGCGATTTGGATCTGGCGGGCTGACATCAGCGGCTCACCATCAGGGCCGCCGGCCATCAGGGCATCGATGCGCTCGAGGCACTCGCCAACGCTGATGGCGGTGAGATCGGTGATGTTGTAAGGACCAATGCGCACAGCCAGGGCTTCCGGCCGCAGGCGCTGACCGGCGCAGGTAGCGCAGGGCACCAGCTCCTGATATTTCTCCAGCTTTTGACGGGCCGACTCACCACCGGCGTCGCGAATCTGGCGCTCGAGAATCGCCAAAACGCCTTCAAAGCGGCGCTCGTATCCCTTGGATTTGCGATAGCGGCTATCGGCCTCGATCAGGATCGGCTCCACCGTGCCGAACAGAACCGCTTCCTGCTGGGTGCGGCTGAGCTCCTGCCATGGGGTCTTGAGTTCAAAGCCGTAGGCCTGGCCAACGCTGAACAACAGCGAGAAGTAGTAACTGCTCTCCTTTTCGCTCCAGGGGGCAATCGCCGCATACACCGGCAGGGTGGGGTCAGGCACCACCCGCTCTTCGGTGAATTTCTTCAGATAGCCGATGCCATGGCAATCGGGGCAAGCGCCGTAGGGGCTGTTGAAGGAGAACAGGCGCGGCGAGAGCTCCTCCATCACCGCACCGTGCTCGGGGCAGGCGAAGTTTTCGGAATACAGGCGCTCGCGCTGCACGCCTTCGGGAAGGTCTTCACCGCTCTTGGGCACCACTTCAACCAACGCCAAGCCATCACCGCGCTTGAGAGCCGTGCGCAACGAATCGGTGAGGCGCTCCTGGATGCCCTCACGGGCCACCAGGCGATCCACCACCACTTCAATGTCGTGGGCCTGGTTCTTATCCAGCTCGATGTTGTCGGAGAGCTCGCGCACCTCGCGATTGATGCGCACGCGGGCAAATCCCTCAGCCACCAGGCCGCTGATCAACTTGGCGTGGGTGCCCTTCTTGCCCCGCACCAAAGGAGCCAGCAGTTGGTACCGGGTGCCCTCAGGCAGGAGCAGGATCTGATCGACCATTTCGTCGATCGACTGGGGGCTGATGGGCCGATCGCACTGGGGGCAGTGGGGTTCACCTGCCCGGCCAAACAACAACCTCAGGTAGTCCTGAATCTCCGTGACCGTGCCAACGGTGGAGCGGGGGTTGTGGCTGGTGGACTTTTGATCAATCGAGATGGCCGGCGATAAGCCCTCGATGGCATCGACATCGGGTTTATCAACCTGGCCAAGAAATTGGCGCGCATAGGTGGAGAGGCTCTCCACATAACGGCGTTGGCCCTCGGCAAAGATCGTGTCGAACGCCAGGGAGCTCTTGCCACTGCCGCTCACCCCGGTGAACACCACCAGCTGGTTGCGGGGCAGGGTCAGGTCAACGTCTTTGAGGTTGTGCTGCCGGGCGCCCCGCACCCGGATCACATCACTCAAACTTCCACCCGCAATGGCCTGAAGGGCCTGGCCTGCAGTGGCTTTGGCACGGGCCATCGGGCGGGCACAAGAGTTGGAAATCTTAGCGGCGACGAAGAGTCTCAGGCGGCTTTGCGCTGCAGGAGGCTGGCCACGTACTCGCGCACCTCACCGCTATCGCCACCGGCCAACTCGGCCAGTTCGCGCTCCCGCTCTTTCAGCGTGCGCAATGGCAGCACCTCGGTGACGGTCTGCCCCTGCTGCACCTGCTTACGAACCAGCAGGTGCTGATCAGCGGCCGCGGCCACCACGGGCTGATGGGTCACGCAGAACACCTGGCGATGGCGGGCCAAACGCTGCAACAACTCAGCCATTGCGGCACTCACCCGGCCACTCACACCGGTGTCAATCTCATCGAACAGCAGGGTGGAGTGGGGTTCGGCCTCGGCCAAACAGGTTTTCAACGCCAACAGAAAACGGCTCATCTCACCGCCGGATGCCACCTCCCGCAGGGGCGCCAACGGCTGACCGGGGTTGGCAGAAAACAAAAACTGCACCACCTCAGCGCCATCCTCAGCGGGATCACAGGGCTGCAGAGCCACCTCAAAGCGCACCGCCGGCAAGGCCATCGGCCTGAGGGCCTGCATCAGCTCTTGCTCAAGGGCCTTGGCCGCTCGCTGCCGTTCACGGCTGAGGGCTGCACAGGCGGCATCACGCCGCTCACGGCTGGCCTGCTCCGCCTGCTCCAAAGCCTCGAGCGCAGCATCGGCACCACCGGGCTGCAACTCCAACCGCAGGGCATCACGCCGCTCGAGCAACGCAGCTAAGTCGAGGCCATAACGGCGTTCAAGCGTTTTGAGCTGGGCGATGCGCTCCTGCAACGCCGCCAGATGATCAGGATCAGCCTCCAGGGCAGCGGCATAACGATCCAGCTCGCGAGCCAGGCCCTGCAGCATTCCATGGGCTTCCATCCAGCTCTGCTGCAGGGGCTCAAGCCCTGGATCCAGGGCCGCCATCGCCGCTAATTCCTGCTCACAGGCGGCCAGGTGATCCAGCACGGACGGCACACCTTCAGCACCCTCCTGCAGACGCCACTGCAGGTCCTGGCAGCCCTGCTGCAAGCGCACCCCATGGCACAGGCGGTCCTGCTCCTGCTCCAGCAACTGACGCTCCTGGGGATCGTCGAGGGCAGCTGCATCCAACGCATGCAGTTGTTGCTCGCGCGCTTCCCAGTCCTGCTGAAGGCTCTCCTGCTCAAGGCGTGCCTGCTCCAGGGCCTGCGCATCACGGCGCCATTGCTGCTGGGCCAGCCGCACAGGCTCAAGGCAAGCCAGCAAACTGCTGCCACCGAAGCGATCCAACCATCGGCGCTGCTGACCCGCTCGGGCCAGCTGGTGGGTTTGCCCCTGACCGGTGAGATCCAACAGCTGCGGACGCAGCTCGGCCATCAGGCTGCGGTTGAGCACCACCCCATTGAGGCGACTGCGGCTGCTGTAACGGCCCTCCTGACAGCGCAGCTCACGGCTCAACACCAATTCCTCATCGCCATCGGCATCGAGCTCCTGGGCGCGGCACCAGGACCGCAAGCCCTCGCTCCAGCGGAAGCACACCTCGATCACACCGCGTTCACAGCCATCGCGCAGCAAGCGCTGGGGCTGGCCACCACCGGTCACCGCATCAAGGGCATCCAGCAGGATCGACTTACCGGATCCGGTTTCACCGGTCAGCACAGTGAAACCCGGTTCGAACACCACCTCCTGGTGTTCGATCAACGCAATATTGCGGATGGTGAGCCCCGTGAGCACAGCGGACTCCGGATGGCGGCCGCAGCGTAACGGCTCTCACATCAATTAAAAGAGGGGATCATTCATGCTTCGTTGCAGCCCGAGCCCGCCATGACCGCGTTCAGCGATTTCATCGAAGCGGCCGGGCTGAACAGCTACGACCCGGCAGCGATCACCAGGATCTATGCCGGCCACCCACTGCGGCTGCTCAAACGGCTGCGAGAAACATTGGTGCCGATCGGTCTGCTGCTGATCGCGGTGCTCTTCGATCGCCTCAGCGGCCGGCTGAAAAACAGCGATGTGGCCCGCACACGGGCACGGGAAGCCGCCAATCTGCTGGCGGATCTCGGCCCCGCCTTCATCAAAGCCGGCCAGGCCCTCTCCACCCGGCCCGACATCGTGCCGCCGGTGCTGCTGGAGGAGCTCTCCAGGCTGCAGGACCAATTGCCCGCAT
The DNA here is from genome assembly GCA_035286165.1 of Synechococcus sp. GTDB lineage: Bacteria > Cyanobacteriota > Cyanobacteriia > PCC-6307 > Cyanobiaceae > RCC307. Next base: position 11,867 of record JAYKHZ010000127.1, on the reverse strand, counting down.
TCCCCAGTGATCAGGCCAGGGCCTGCATCTGCGAGGACCTGGGGGCGCCGGTGGAAGAGCTCTACGGCCATCTGGAGCCGGAGCCCATCTCCGCAGCCTCCCTTGGTCAGGTGTATCGGGGCACGCTCAAGGACGGCCGCCCCGTTGCAGTGAAAGTGCAGCGGCCGGGATTGCGCGAGCAAATCACGCTCGACCTCTACATCGTGCGCAACATCGCTGCCTGGCTCAAAGCCAACATCGGCCTGATCCGCAGTGATCTGGTGGCCCTGATCGATGAACTGGGCCGTCGGGTGTTTGAGGAGATGGACTACTTCAACGAAGCCTCCAACGCTGAGCGCTTCGCTGAACTGCACGCCCACAACCCCCGCATCGCCGTTCCGGAAATCCATCGCGAGCTCACCAGCCGCCGGGTGCTCACGATGGAGTGGATCGATGGGGTGAAGCTCACCCGGCTCGAAGACGTTCGCGCCATGGGGATCGACCCCGATGAGCTGGTGGACGTGGGCGTGAACTGCAGCCTGCAGCAGTTGCTTGAACACGGCTTCTTCCACGCCGATCCCCATCCCGGCAACCTGCTGGCCCTGGCCGACGGACGCTTGGCCTACCTGGATTTCGGGATGATGAGCGAGGTGACCCGTGCCTCACGCACGGGCCTGATTCAGGCGGTGGTGCACCTGGTCAACCGCAATTTCGATTCACTCTCCAAAGACTTCGTCAGCCTTGGCTTCCTTGCAGAGGAAGTGGATTTACGGCCGATCGTGCCGGCCTTTGAAGAAGTGTTCGGCAAAGCCCTTGAAGCAGGCGTCAGCCGCATGGATTTCAAGGTCGTCACCGACGACCTTTCAGGGGTGATGTATCGCTTCCCCTTCAGGGTCCCTCCCTATTACGCCCTGATCATCCGCTCACTGGTCACGCTTGAGGGGATTGCCCTGAGCGTGGATCGCAACTTCAAAATCCTTGGTGCGGCGTATCCCTACTTCGCCCGACGCCTGCTGGAGGATGCCGATCCGGATCTGCGCCAGTCCCTGCGGGAAATGCTCTTCGATGGCGAAGAATTCCGCTGGAGCCGGCTCGAAAACCTTGTGCTCAATGCCGCCAGGCAGCAGCAGTTCGATCTCGAGGGACTGCTCGATCAAACCCTCGATTTCCTGTTCTCTCCCAAGGGCGGTCTGCTGCGGCAACAACTGGTGAGCGCCACCATCGACCAACTCGATGCGGCCGGATGGCGCCTGCTGCAGGGTTTGGGACGGCGATTGCCACCAAAACTGCGCCCTCCCGGACTCAAAGGACCACCGCAACAGCTGGGCACCGCAGCCCTGCTCGATCTCGAACCGATCCGGGAACTGCTGCGCATCCTGCAGCAATTGCCGGGCTTTGAACCGCAATTGATCACCAGCCGGCTGCCCAGGCTGCTGGCCGAACCGGAGGTGCGCACCATGGGCTTCGATCTGGCCCGCGGACTGGCGGAACGCAGCGTGGTGCGACTGGTGCGTGATGTGCTGGTGGAACCGCAGATCCGGCAGCCGAGCCAACTGGAACAGGCCGCCTAAGTTTTGAGCGGAAAATCCAGCATGCTGCGCATACCCCAGCTCGGGAGCCATGGTTGAACTGCCCCCCGTGCTGGCCACGGAAAACATCGTTTTTGTCAGTGGTGCCTTTCGCCGCACCCTGAAACTAAAATCGATTGAATCCTTCGTGGAAACCGGCGTTCCCACGGGTCTTTTGGCTGATCTGCTGCGGTTCACCAAACAGAAGCCCGCGGGGGTGCAGAGCCTGCTGAAAACCGAGGTGCCCCTGCCGGTCACCCTCACCAGCCGATTGCTGAACACGCGGATCGGCGAAGCGATCCTGGAGCGGGCCAGCGCCATCGTGCACCCGCTGCGGGCCCCTCAGGCTGGCGTCAATGCGCTGCGCTCCGCCCTGGTGCTTGGGGTGGCCAACAACAACGGCACGCTCACCCCCGTGAGCTTCCTCAAGGCCTACCCCGCCGAGGAGATGGCCGTGGATATCCCCCAGCTGATGGTGATCATGAACAAGGCAGCCTCCATCAGTGATCTGGTCAAGTTCTTCTCCGATGCCCCCCTCGATGGCCTGCGCTGAGCCCACCTGAACGACTGGGAAAGTAAATTAATTTCCGCCTCAGGCCAGCTCTGTGCCCCTGCTTCGTTCCGTCCGCGGCCTGTTCAGGAGGCCGACAACACAGAACTGGAAGGGGCTGATTGATGCCTATGGTCGCTGGCTGCCAGTCAGCGACAGCACCCCGGTGGTGAGCCTCTGCGAGGGAGCCACACCACTGGTGCCAGCACCGGCCTTGTCGCAACGCATCGGCCGCGGGGTGCAGGTGCACCTCAAAGTGGATGGCCACAACCCCACCGGCAGCTTCAAAGACCGCGGCATGACCATGGCCGTGAGCAAGGCCAAGGAAGCCGGCGCCGAAGCGGTGATCTGTGCCAGCACCGGCAACACCTCCGCGGCGGCCGCCGCCTATGCCCGCCGTGGTGGCATGCGGGCGTTCGTGCTGATCCCCGATGGCTATGTGGCCCAGGGCAAGTTGGCCCAGGCGTTGCTCTATGGCGCCGAAGTGCTTGCGGTTCGCGGCAACTTCGACCGCGCCTTGAGCATCGTGCGCGAGATGGCGGATCAGTACCCCATCACCCTGGTGAATTCCCTCAACCCTTACCGCCTGCAGGGTCAGAAAACCGCTTCTTTCGAAGTGGTGGATGAACTGGGCGATGCCCCCGACTGGCTCTGCATCCCCATGGGCAATGCGGGCAACATCAGTGCCTATTGGATGGGCTTCAAGGAGTATCACCAGGCAGGTCATTGCCGCAGCCTGCCCCGGATGATGGGGTTCCAAGCCGCTGGCTCCGCCCCCCTGGTGAACGGTGCCACCGTGGAGCATCCCGACACCATCGCCACAGCCATCCGCATCGGCAATCCAGCCAATCGCGAGAAGGCCCTCAAGGTGCGTGAGGAAAGCGGTGGCGGCTTTGCAGCGGTGAGCGATGAGGAAATCCTGGATGCCTACCGCTTCCTTGGCCGCGAGGAGGGTGTGTTCTGTGAACCCGCCAGCGCCGCATCAGTGGCGGGGCTCCTGAAACGCGCCGACGAGGTCCCAGCTGGTGCCCGCGTGGTGTGTGTGCTCACCGGCAATGGCCTCAAGGACCCGAACACCGCAATCGATCACAGCGGCGGTGCCTTCCATGGCGACCTCAACCCGGATCTACAAACCGTGGCCCGGGTGATGGGCTTCTAAAGCCAACGCCAGCAAGGCATCCCACCGGGCACGAGCCCGGTTTTTTTGTGCCCAAATCCTGCAACCGATCAACAAACTGTCTGCGGAAACAGATCCCCCAGCCTGTGCACAACTTGGGGAAAAGATTGGATCCGATTTCACCGCCACTTTCCCCAGGATGTGGGGAAAGTGGAAAAGGATGTTTTCCCCACAACTGGGGGGAGCGAATCTCACAGAGCTGTTCATGGCAAAACCCCTGCAATGCAATGGTTTCACAGGGTTTTCCACGATCTCCACAACCCCTACGACGGCTGTTTTATTCGTTCTTTTCATAGAAGGTTTAAAAGAACATCAGAAGGAGGTGGGGAAACGCGTTGCGCATTGCCTGACGGTGTGGAAGCTTGGAAGCGTCTGAAATCCGCACGGGAATGAAACTGGTCTGCAGCCAAGCGGAACTGAACGGCAGCCTGCAGTTGGTGAGTCGCGCCATTGCCGGTCGCCCCACCCATCCCGTACTGGCCAATGTGTTGGTCACTGCCGATGCCGCCGCCGGTCGACTCAGCCTCACTGGATTTGATCTGAGCCTTGGCATTCAGACCAGCTTTCCTGCCGTGGTGGAGGCCAGCGGCGCCATCACCCTTCCGGCCAAGTTGCTGACCGATATCGTCAGTCGCCTTCCAGCCGATGGTCCAATCACCCTGGCGTGTCCGGAAGGGGAGGAACAAACCGAGTTATCAGCCCTGACTGGCAGCTATCAGATGCGGGGCTTATCCGCTGAGGATTTTCCGGATCTGCCCCTGGCTCAAAATGGGCAGCCCTTGCTGCTGAGCGGAGAAGCCCTGGCGGATGGGCTTCGCAGCACGTTGTTTGCAAGCAGCAGCGATGAATCGAAACAGATCCTCACCGGCATTCATCTGAAGGTGCAGGAGGGGGGCTTGGAATTTGCCGCCACCGATGGCCACCGCCTGGCGGTGCGTCGCAACACCACCGGTGGTGAGGAGGAAGGCGAAGCCTTTGCCGTGACCGTGCCTGCCCGATCCCTGCGGGAATTGGAGCGCTTGCTCTCTGCTCGACCCTCGGAGGAGGCCATCAGCCTGTTCTGTGATCGCGGTCAGGTGGTGTTCCTCTGGGCCGATCAGGTGCTCACCAGCCGCACGTTGGAAGGCACCTATCCCAGCTATGGCCAGTTGATTCCTGAAAGTTTTGCCCGATCGATCAGCGTGGAGCGCAAACCGTTCATTGCGGCATTGGAGCGCATTGCGGTACTCGCTGATCAGCACAACAACGTTGTGAAGCTCAGTGCTGAACCCGGCAGTGGTCAACTGCAGCTCAGCGCTGATGCCCTGGATGTGGGCAGCGGTTCAGAAGCCCTGCCCGCCCGCATCGATGGAGAGCAGATCGCCATGGCGTTCAACGTGCGTTACCTGCTCGATGGGCTCAAGGCCATCGCCGATGCCGAGGTGTGCCTGCACCTCAACACCCCCACCAGCCCCGCGGTGCTGACAGCAGCTGAGGCGGATGCCTCTGCTTCTGGGTTCACCTATCTGGTGATGCCGGTGCAGATCCGCAGCTGAAACGTCACCAGCGATGGCGTTGTCCCGTGAAATCCTGATCAGTGAGCTGCTCCGGGCTCGCCTGCGCGATCCCCTCGGGCAGGACCTGGGGGTGGGCCACCAAGTGTGGATGCATCCCCCCTGCCATCGCCTGTTGGGTTGGAGTTCACGCCCAGCCTCCTTTGGTCCCCAGCGCTTGATCTGGCGCCTGGATCAATTGCTGGAGCTCAACGAGGGTGAAGCCGTGGTGGAGGGAGAGCCCTGCGACACCGACCAGGGCACCCTGGAGCTGCTTCCCACCCTGCTGGAGACCAACCTGCATGGGCAGGGTGATCGGGTGCTGGGCCGGCTGGTGGATGGCGTGGTCGACACCGACACGGGCCGAATCGAGCACTATCTGGTGGCCCGCAGTGATCCCCGTTTGCCGGGTACGAGTCGCTGGCGGCTGGAACCCGATCGCTTGTTCGACCAACAACCGGGCCGGGTGCACGCTGCTCTGCAGGAGCTGGATGATCTGCCGCTTGATCGCGCCAGCATCCGTCAGCAGATGCTGCGCCGCAGTCGCCAGCTGCGCGATCAGGTCCCGGATTCCTTTGATGGATTTGAGGACCGCCTGCGCTCCTGGGGCCAACGGCTTTGGGATGGTGGTGAGGATCTGATCGAACGCTGGCGGGAGGACGAGGAGCCATCCCCGGCGCCGCAGCGACGGCCTTCACCTCAGCAGAACCGCCGCCCCGACTGGGATGACAGCTCCGATGAGGATCCCTGGATCTGAGCTCATTCACACTGGGAGGATCCGTTGTGGCTCTGCGTCTTGGTTTCCACCCCCGCCCCCGGTCGCTCCGCCTTTGATCAGGCCCCTCCCGCCATTGCCGCCCAGGTGAAGCAGGAAGGTCTCACCCAGGAGGATTACAACGAGATCGTGCGCCGGCTTGGCCGCCATCCGAACAAGGCCGAGCTGGGCATGTTTGGGGTGATGTGGTCAGAGCATTGCTGTTATCGCAACTCCAGGCCCCTGTTGGGACAGTTCCCCACCGATGGGCCACGGATCCTGGTGGGCCCCGGTGAAAACGCTGGTGTCGTTGATCTGGGGGAAGGCCATCGTCTGGCCTTCAAGATCGAAAGTCATAACCACCCGTCGGCTGTGGAGCCTTTTCAGGGGGCGGCCACGGGTGTGGGCGGCATCCTGCGCGACATCTTCACGATGGGGGCGCGTCCGCTTGCGTTGCTCAATGCCCTGCGCTTCGGGCCCCTGGAGGACCCCCGCAACGTTGGCTTGATGGAGGGGGTGGTGGCCGGCATCGCCCATTACGGCAATTGCGTGGGCGTGCCCACCGTGGCTGGTGAGGTGGCTTTTGATGCCAGCTACAGCGGCAATCCCCTGGTCAATGCCATGGCCCTCGGTCTGATGGAGACCGAGTCGATCGTGCGCTCGGGTGCGTCTGGTGTTGGCAACCCGGTGGTGTACGTGGGCAGCACCACCGGCCGCGACGGCATGGGGGGCGCCAGTTTTGCCAGCGCTGAGCTCAGTGAGGATTCCCTCGATGATCGACCCGCTGTGCAGGTGGGTGATCCATTCCTTGAGAAGGGACTGATCGAAGCCTGCCTTGACGCCTTCAAGAGCGGTGATGTGGTGGCGGCCCAGGACATGGGGGCGGCCGGACTCACCTGCAGTTGCGCTGAGATGGCCGCCAAAGGTGATGTGGGCATTGAGTTGGATCTCGATCGGGTGCCAGCCCGTGAGACCGGCATGACCGCTTACGAATTCCTGCTGTCGGAATCCCAGGAGCGGATGCTGTTCGTGGTGGAGCGTGGCCGTGAGGAACCGCTGATGCAGCGCTTCCGCCGTTGGGGGTTGCAGGCCGCCGTGGTGGGCCGCGTGCTCGAGGAACCCGTGGTGCGGGTGATGCAGCACGGCGAGGTGGCGGCAGAGGTGCCGTCCCGTGCGCTGGCGGAAGACACCCCGATCAATCGCCGCGAGTTGTTGGCTGAACCACCTCAGGAGGTGCAGGAGCACTGGCGTTGGGGTGAGCAGAGCCTTGAGCCGCTGCAGCCCAAGGCGGTGGGCTCGGCCCTGATGGAGTTGCTTGATGACCCCACCATCGCCAGCAAGCGCTGGGTGTGGCGTCAGTACGACCAGCAGGTGCAGGCCAACACCGTGGTGCGCCCGGGTGGCGCTGATGCGGCTGTCTTGCGTTTGCGACCTCAGCAGGGGGATCAGGCGCTCCAACCCAGTAGCCGTGGTGTGGCAGCCACCGTGGATTGCCCCAACCGCTGGGTGGTGCTCGATCCCGAGCGGGGTGGCATGGCCGCGGTGGCAGAGGCCGCCCGCAACCTCAGTTGCGTGGGCGCTGAACCGGTGGCTGTCACCGACAACCTCAACTTTCCATCACCGGAAACCCCAACCGGTTATTGGCAATTGGCCATGGCGTGCCGCGGACTGTCAGAAGCGTGCCGCGAGCTGCAGACCCCGGTGACAGGCGGCAACGTGTCGCTCTACAACGACACCCGGCTGCCCGATGGCACGGTGCAGCCGATCCAGCCCACGCCCGTGGTGGGCATGGTGGGTCTGGTGGAGCAGCTCGATCGCCTGGTGGGTCTGGCCTGGCCCCAACCCCCTGCGGATGCTGCCCCTGATCAACTGCTGCTGTTGGGGTTGCCGCTGGACACCTCCGGCGAGGACGACCGCATTGGTCTGGCTGGTAGCAGTTATCTGCAGGTGCGCCATGGCCTCTGCACCGGCCGGCCGCCCCGCACTGATCTGGTTCTGGAGAAGCAGGTGCAGGCTGCCCTGCGGGGGGCCATTCAGGCAGGTCAGGTGAGTGCAGCCCACGATCTTTCCGATGGGGGCCTGCTGGTGGCATTGGCCGAGATGGCCATCGCCTCTGGTTGCGGTGCCCAGCTGGAGCTGCCCGCCACAGGGTTACGGCTGGAGCGGTTGCTGTTTGCTGAAGGCGGTGCGCGCGTGCTCGTGAGTGTGCCCGCTGACCAGGTGGAGCCGTTGCTTGCCTCCTTGGGCCAGCAGGGTTGCCCTGTGCAGCGGCTGGGTGCGGTGGCTGCTGCGGCCCAGTTGGTGGTGCGTCAGGGCGACACCACACTGCTGGATCTGGCCCTGGCTGAGTTGAGCCAGGCCCATGAACAGGGATTGCCGCGGCGGTTGCAGCAACCAGCCCTCGGGCAGAATAGTTAAGCAATCATGAAGGGCCTCCCTGCCGTGCTTCCTCTGTTGTCCGAGCCATCCGGTGACCGTCCGGACCGGATGGAGGAAGCCTGTGGAGTCTTTGGGGTGCTGGCCCCAGACCAGCAGGTTTCCAGCCTCTGTTACTTCGGCCTCTATGCCCTGCAACACCGAGGCCAGGAGGCGGCAGGGATCGCCGTGTTCCAGGGTGATCGTGTTTGCCTGCACAAGGACATGGGCCTTGTCAGTCAGGTGTTTGATCAGGGCGTGCTCGAGCGCATGCCCGGTTCCCTGGCGATTGGCCACAACCGTTATTCCACGACGGGCAGCTCCCGGGTCTGCAATGCCCAGCCCCTGGTGCTGATGACCCGGCTGGGGCCCTTTGCCCTGGCTCACAACGGCAACCTGGTGAACGCGATGCAGCTGCGTGAGCAGTTGCAACAGCTGAACTGCCAGCTCAGCGGCACCACCGACAGCGAATTGATCGCCTTTGCCCTGCAGCACCAGGTGAATCAAGGCCTCGATTGGGATGAGGCGATCAAAGCTGCTGCGCGCCAGTGCCAGGGTGCGTTCAGCCTCACGATCGGCACGCCGGATGCCCTCTATGGCCTGCGTGATGGCTATGGCCTGCGCCCCTTGGTGTTCGGCCACCTGCCCGAAGCCGAACAGGCCTCCTGGGTGGTGAGCAGTGAAACCTGCGGTCTCGACATCGTGGGGGCCCAGTTCAATGACGACGTCGCCCCCGGCGAGCTGGTGCGCTTCCGCGCTGGTGAGGCCCAGCCCTTCCGCAGCCGTTGGATTGAGCAGACTCCGAAGCTGTGCGTGTTCGAGCTGATCTATTTCGCTCGTCCGGACAGTCGCTTCTTTGGCGAATCGCTCTACAGCTATCGCAAGCGCATCGGTCACCGCCTCGCCCAGGAATCACCGGTGGATGCGGATCTGGTGATCGGTGTGCCGGATTCCGGTATTCCTGCAGCGATCGGCTTCTCCCAGACCAGTGGCATCCCGTTTGGTGATGGTCTGATCAAAAACCGTTACGTGGGACGCACCTTCATTCAGCCCACCAAGGCCATGCGTGAAGCGGGAATTCGCGTGAAGCTCAACCCTCTCCCTGATGTGCTCGAGGGGCAGCGCATTGTGGTGGTGGATGACTCGATCGTGCGTGGCACCACCAGCCGCAAGCTGGTGCAGGCCTTCCGGGATGCTGGGGCCAAGGAGGTGCACATGCGCATCAGTTCACCGCCGGTAACCCATCCCTGCTTCTACGGCATCGATACCGATTCCCAGGATCAGTTGATCGCTGCACGCCTCAAGATTGAGGAGATTGAGGCCCATCTTGGGGTCGATTCCCTCGCCTATCTCACCCGTGAGGGCATGCTCCATTGCGCCCAGGAGCAGAGCGAGAACTTCTGTTCCGCTTGTTTTGATGGTCAGTATCCGATTCCGGTGGAAGACGGCCTGCGCAAGAGCAAGTTGATGCTTGAGCCCGGCGGGGTGGCAGCTGATCTCACCCCGTGATCAGCGGAATCAGTTGGGTCACCCGCTGACCGGCAGGGAGATCCAACTGAATGCCGGCGCCACGGCCATCCTGCCGTTCCAGTTCAGCGCTGTTGAGCCGCAGGCTGCCGCCTGAGGTGCTGATGCCCACCAGCTCACTGCTGCGCTTGAGATCCACCAGCTGGTCGCTGCGATCGTTGAAACGCAGGGCGATCTCACCGAGAGCGCCGCGCTGGCAGCGGCGCAGGCTTTCCAGGGCCAGGCGTTTGAGCTGCCCCTGTTCACTGGCCAAGAGCAGATCACCCGTGCTGGGGCTGGCCGCGGCGCCCACGATCGTTTCACCGGGCAGCAGTCGCATCAGCATCGGTCCCTGGGCTGTGCGGCCCATCAGCGGCATGGTGTTGTCGTCGATGGTGAGCCGCAGGATGCGACCGGTGCTGCTGGCCACGGCCAGATCGTCATCGCTGCGGCAGAGCACGGCCCGCTCGAGGGTCACCCCATCCTTGAGTTTCAAAACGGAGGTGGCACGGCCGGACAGGTCCCGCAGGTCGTTGCCGCTGAGGCGCTTGAAGCGGCCATCGCTGCTGAGCAGGCCCACGCTGAAGGCTTGATCCCCCTCCGGCAGCAGCAGCACATCCACCACCCGTTCGGTTTGGCTGCTCACGCTTTCGGGCAGGAATTTTTCCAGTGGGCCCGGTTGCTGGGCTGCAAATTCCCAGCGCAGGGCCGCCACCCGGCCGCCGCTGGTGAACGCCAGCAGCTGGGGCTCCGGTTGCACCGGCAGGATCAGCTGCGCGCTGGGGCCATGGTCGCCGTAGGCGATCGGCTCTTTGAGATGCAGGCGCCCCAGTTGCTGCGGGCTGGCGATGCGCAGCAATCCATCGCTCTGCAGCAGCAGGCTGTGGTCGCTGCTGATGTTGGCCAGCGCCTGCTGGCGCTGCATTTCGGTGTTGGGGCGTTGGGCGGCGGTGCGTTGGGCCACCAGGTCATCACCCCCTTCCTGCAGGCGGGTGCGGCGGGGGGTGGCATACCGCTTGCGCAGCTGCTTGAGCTCATCCACCAGGGTGTTGAGCAGGGTGTCGCGGTCATCGAGCAGGTGCCTCAGGCGCTCCTGTTCCTGGCGTAGCTCCCCCAGTTCCTGGCGCAGGCTTTCCTGTTCCAGACCCGTGAGGCGACGCAGTGGCATGGCCAGCACGGCATCGGCCTGGCGTTCGCTCAGATCGAGGCGCACCTGCAGGCTGGCCCGCGCGGTGGCGGCATCACGGGCGTCCTGAATCATCTGGATGACCTCGGGCAGGGCATCGAGCGCCTTGATGAGGCCCTCCACCACTTCGAGCCGTTCTTCGCAGCGGCGCAGGGCGTAGCGGGTGCGGCGAACGATCGTGAGTTCCCGGTAATCCAGGAAGTGCTGCAACAGCTGGCGCAGGCTCAGCTGAAGGGGCTGGCCGTTGACGAGCGCCAGCAGGATCGCGCCGAAATTGTTCTGCAGTGAGGTGCGCTTATGCAGTTCCGCCAGCACCTGTTCAGGGTTCGCATCGCGGCGTAGTTCCACCACCACCCGCATGCCTTCCCGGTCGCTTTCGTCGCGGATGTCGGCAATGCCGGCTACTTTGCCGTCGTTGACCTGATCCGCAAGTTTTTCAATCCAACCGGCTTTGCTGAGCTGGTAGGGAAGCTCCGTGATCACCACGGCATTGCGTTTGTGGCGGCCCTTGCCGGGCTGCACCTCTTCAATGTGGGCCACGCCCCGCATGGGGATGCTGCCGCGGCCATTGAGGTAGGTGTCGCGCACCCCGCTGCCGGTGAGCACCACCCCGCCGGAGGGGAAATCAGGGCCTGGAATGATCTCCAGCAGTTTCTCGTCGCTTAACTGCGGGTTGCGGGTGAGTGCCACCAGGGCATCCACCACTTCGCCGAGGTTGTGGGGCGGAATGCTGGTGGCCATGCCCACCGCGATGCCGGTGCAGCCATTCAGCAGCAGGAACGGCAGTTGGGCGGGGAGCACCGTGGGTTCCTGCTGGGACCCATCGAAGTTCGGGGCGAAATCGACCGTGTCGTTGCCGATTTCCTCGAGCATCCCCTGATGGGAGATGGGGGCCAGCCGGGTTTCGGTGTAACGCATGGCGGCCGGGGGATCGTCGTCCACCGAACCGAAATTGCCGTGGCCATCGAGCAGCGGATGGCGGCAGCCGAAGGTTTGCACCAACCGCACCAGGGCGTCGTAGACCGCCTGGTCGCCATGGGGGTGGTATTTGCCCAGCACGTCGCCGACGACGCGGGCGCATTTGCGATACGGGCGATCTGGGGTGAGCCCCAGTTCATGCATCGCGAACAGGATGCGCCGCTGAACCGGTTTGAGGCCATCGCGGGCATCGGGCAAGGCCCGTCCCACGATCACGCTCAT
>JAYKHZ010000126.1:0-3003 GCA_035286165.1 Synechococcus sp. | reverse complement strand
TTTGAGCCTGGGTTTTCCCGATCGTGCCTCTGAGCGGGCGTTGCTTTGCGCTGGGTTTGATCCAAGCTTCGACAGCTCACTGCCTCGGCTGGCTCCGGAGGCCCTGCAGCAGTTGCAGCACCGTTGTTCCACCCAGCACTGCTCTGAGCTTCTGATCGACTATGTCCTTGATCTGGTGGAGGTCAGTCGTCAGCGGCATCCCGGTCTCTCGCCGCGGGCCAGTCAGGGCCTCCTGTCAGCTGCCCGCGCCTGGTCGCTGCTCGAAGGACGCGATCATGTGGTGATTGACGATGTTCAGGCCGTGTTGCCCGCGGTGGTGGAGCATCGACTGGATGTCGGTTGTCCCGCTCGTCATGGCGCACCGCACAGTGAAGCCCTTCTTCAAGCCGTCCCGGCCTTGCGCTGAACTGAAGCTGGGGCATCGCAGCCTTTTCATCATTCCCAGTCGCTTCGGCGCGCTCTGGATCGCGGCGGCTGGCCTGTTGCTGCTGGTGGCCATTCAGACGGGAAGCAACAGCACCCTGCTCCTGGCCTTTGTGATGCTCGGGCTGATGTTGCTGGCCATGTTTCTCACCCACGACACACTCCATGGGCTCACCCTGCGGTGTGATCAGCCTGCACCGGCGTTTGCTGGTGAGCCTGCGCACTATTCCTTGCAATTGGACAGTGCCGCTGCTCGGCCCCGTTGCAGCTTGCGCGTTCAGGGCCATGCCGTTGTGGTGTGTGATCGCATTGCCGCAGGTCGCACGACCCTTTCGCTTCCCTGGGTGGCGGAGAACCGGAGCTGGCAGCTGCCGCCCCCCGTGCAGATCCAGACCATTGCGCCCCTTGGACTGTTCATCTGTTGGGGGCGCTGGCAGCCTCAGCAGCCGCAGTTGATCTGGCCTCGCCGTCGCTCTGGTCCTGTGGCTGAAAAGCATCCTCCGCGGTCCAGGGATGGCCTGGAGGAATGGCAGGACCTCAGGCCTGTGCGTGAGGGCGAACGTCCGGCCCTGGTGGATTGGGCCAGTGCCGCCCGAGGCCGGCCCTTGCAGGCCAAGGTGTTCAACGATCCCGAGGAGACTGAAGTGATCCTCGCCCCTGCACCCGGCGTTGCACTGGAGCTGGCCCGGGAGCACCTGGCGGATCGCATCTGGCGCTTGCACCACGGAGGTGCCTGCTATGGCCTGCAGATTCAGGGCCTCACCCTGGCGCCATCGAAGGGGGTGCGCCATCGCGATGCCTGTCTGGAGGCGTTGGCGACGGCATGAGCCATCAACCCCATTCATCGTTTTTGGCCTGGTGGGCGTTATCGCCCCTGCTGCTGCAATGCCTCGCATTGAATTGGTCTGCGCCCCTCGCCTGGCCCACGTGGGCGTTGGTGCTCTGTGCCCTGTTCAAGCTGCGGGAATGCCAGCGGCCCTTTGACCGGCGGTTTGTCGCTCTCCTGCAGTTGCTCTCCACGGGCCTGTTGGCGGCCCAGCTGCAGGGGCTGTTGGCGAGTGTGCTTCAGCTGCTGGCGGTGTTGCTGGCCCTTGCCGGTTTGCTGGGCCATGAGCTGGCCGGGGCCCTCAGCTTCCGTGGTGTTGTGCAGCGCAGCTTGCAGCTGCTGGCGGCAGCCTTGCCACTGGCCATGGTGCTGTTCTTGTTTGTGCCCAGGCTTCCCCCCTTGTGGACCACCCAGCTGGGTCCCACCCGCGGTGCGGTCTCCGGTCTGTCTCCAGATCTGGATCCCCTCAGCATCACAGAGCTGGCGCTGGTGGATGGCTCGGCAGCTCGGGTTTTGCTGCCGGAGGGGCAGCCCCTGCCGACGGATGCCTACTGGCGGGTCTTGGTGCATGAGCAATTCGATGGCCGCCGCTGGCAGCACCGGGATCCTCCCGTTCCTCGGGGTGGGTCGGGTGTTGCAACGGCTGGGGAAGGAACCAGCCAGTGGTGGGTGGTGGAACCTTCAGCCACCAGGGCCGTCCCCTGGGATGGTTCCGCCTTGCCGACCTCGCCGGATCAGTGGATCACGCCGGAAGGTGAGCTGCTGGTCGGTGCCGCATCGCGCCAGCGCCGGTCCTTTCGCCTGCACGCCCCCGACAAGGTGGCGGCCTGGCAGCAGCGACCCCCCATTCCCAGTGAACGCCAGTCGCCCCCTGATTCCTTGCCCAGGCTGAAGACTTTGGCGCGACAGTTTCGCGAGCTGCCCACAGGCCGTGAACGGTTGGAAGCGGTTGAGGGTTGGTTTCGGCGTCAGCCCTTCCGTTACAGCCTTCAGCCCGGCGCGGTTGCTGATCTGGATGCCTTTTTGTTTGACCAGCAGGTGGGGTTCTGTGGTCACTACGCCAGTTCCCTGGCGGCCTTGATGCGGGCTGCCGATGTGCCGGCACGGGTGATCAGCGGCTACCAGGGTGGTCATGTGGTGCAACCGCTCAGCGGCAGTCCCTATCTGGAGTTGCGCCAGAGCGATGCCCATGCCTGGGTGGAGCTGTGGTTGGAGGGGGAGGGTTGGCAGCGGGTGGATCCCACCCTCTGGGCCACAACTCCTGGTTTGCCAGCCGCAGTGGCTGCTGAGCCAGGGCAGCGGCTTGAGGAGAAGGTGTCATGGTGGCGCTGGCTCCAATGGCAGTGGTGGGGCCTGGATCTGGCCTGGACGCGCTGGTGGTTGAGTTTCGATCAAACCAGTCAGCAGGCCTGGCTTCAGATGCTGTTTGGTGCGCAGCTGCGTTTGTTGGGTGTGGCGATTGTGGTGGGTGGCTTCGGTGCAGTTGCGGCTGGCTGGCTGCTGCTACGGCTGGGCCTCCGGTCTCGTTCACCGCTGGCTCAGTCCCTTCGCCTGCTGGCCCGTCGGGGTGTTGAGCCCCTGCAGGGGGAAAGCTTCCCGCACCTTTGTCGGCGAGCCGCGAGGATGTGGCCCGATCTGGCCCCGCTGTTTCAGGCCATGGCGGATCAGCAGCAGCTGCTTGCCCATGCCCCGCTCACCGCATCCCAGCGCCGGCACCATTCACGCCAGTGGCGGCAACTCCGCTCCCGGCTTGG
>JAYKHZ010000125.1:0-10414 GCA_035286165.1 Synechococcus sp. | reverse complement strand
GGTCGGCAACTGGAGCACCACATCGTGGTGAACCTCAAAGCGCTACGGCAGCTGGCTGACGCCCTTGGCGGCCTGGAATTAGAGGTGAACAAACCCCTGCGCTACCGCGACAGGTCCCAAGGGCTTTTCATCAACATCCCCGCTGGCACCCAGCGGCTCAACGGGGAACAACTGGAGGGCTTTCTGCGCTTCCGCCACGACGAGGAAGGGGATCTGGGTCGCATGCGCCGCCAAAAGCAAGCGGTTGAAGCTCTACGCAGCCAGCTCAGCGACCCCACGGTGGTGTTGCGGCTGCCCCAGCTCCTGGCCGTGGCCAGCGAGCACCTGGACACCAATCTCAACCCCCTGCAACTGGCGGGCCTCGCCCATCAACTGGCCAAACAACCGCTAAGCAGCTCCCAGCTGCAAGGGCATCTTGGCTATCGCAACGGCATCAGCTATTGGTTCTTCGGCGACCCGGATCAACAGAGCTGATCAAGCCGAAGCCTGATCAGCTGGGGCAAACATGCGGAAGGCACTGAGGAACAGGGCCACACCAAAGAGGGTGCCGATCACCCAGAGGGTGTCGGTGGGCCATTCCGCCAGCACCAGCACCCCGAGCACCCCGGTGACCACCCCATCCAGGAGCACCGTGGCGCGCGCCGGGCCGTCAGCAGTCGCGGCTGCCGCCAACTCCATCACCGCTTCCACCACCAGCAGAGCACCAAGGAAGAGGGTGAGGCTGAAGCTGCTATCGAGCGGGAACAACAGCGCATAGAGCCCAGCGCCGAGATAGAGCAGAGCCGAAAGCAGGCGGAACAGGCGAGCAGAGCTGCCGTCAATAGCGCCAAGCCGCAGCAACTGGCTCACGCCAGCCACCACCGCCACGGCCCCAAAGCCCATGGTGAGAGCCAGAGCCGATACGAAAGGAAAAACAATCGAGGCCAGGCCGGCCAACACGAGCAACACCCCGGTGGTGATCCGCAGATTTTGATTGGCAGGAACAGCCATCAGCTCAGCACTTGCGCCAATGGTTGGACACTAACGACGCCTCCAGGGGTGTGCCAGATAACGACGATCGCTTACTGACAAGCGCAGCCAACAAGAGCATGCTGGTGAGAACCGGTGGCGCACCGTGGCCAAAAAGTCCTCTCCCGCGCAAGCCAAAAAGAAGCAGCAGCCAGGGGTTGTGGATGACACCCTCAAACAGCGCTTCAAGAATCAAGCGCGCAGCACAACACCGCTGGCAGATACGAACACAACATCCTCAGGCATCAGATCAACTGCCGACTCAGCTGTTGATGAGGCTGATCTGGAATTGCGAGGCCAGCAACTGCGGGGCGATCGTTAGCCAACTGCAGCAACAACGCCAGAATGAATCGATGGCCGCTGCTACCAACCGTTGACCTCATCAGCACGCCAACGCCTGGAACGGATCCGCCGCGAGGATGCCCTCGAGGCGATGGATCGTGCAGCGGTGCTGGCGGCCTACAGCCAGAAAGAGAGCGTTTACATCAGCAAGCGCCACGGCATCTGGGACTGGAACCGTGATGGCATCCCAGGCTGGCTGCTGCCGGTGCTTGGCGATGCCGGCCTGCTGGATTAGGCACAACCGTTGAAGCCAACGGCTGAACTCACCACACTGTGGTGATCAACGGCAGAACGGGGGCGCGGTGAAATCTGAGCTGCTGCGCAGCACCCTGAAGTTATTTACAGCGGCATTCATTACCACCGCCATTGCCATGAGCTTCGAGCGCATGGAATTCGTTTGGTACCCACTCGTAGCCGTGGTGGTGGTCACCGATGACAACGACGACTTAACCCTGAAAGCCGCCAGCAACCGCATCCTTGGCACTGCCATGGGGGGGCTGATCACCTTCATCGTGCACACCATCGTGCAGGGCTGGCCTGGGGTGTTGGTATCTCTGCTGGTGATGGTGCCTGTGCTGCGAGTGCTGGGCTGGTCAGGGGGGTTGGGCACAGCAGGGCTGCTGAGCGTGATGTTTCTGATGATCCCCGAGTACACAAAACTGGATTGGACCTATGTGTTCGACCGCAGCCTCGACACGGTGGTGGGGTGTGTGGTGGCGGTGCTGGTGGGACTGCTGTTCTGGCCCCGCGGCGCCCTCGAAGAACTGCGCCGCAGTGACAGCCAATTGCGGCAAAGCCTGATCGAACAACTGCAGCGCTACGAGCATTGGCTCAGCGGCAAAGCCCCCAGACCGCAACCGCTGGCTCCGGCACCATTCACCGCCCAATTGGAGCGCATGGAACAGCTGGTGGGGCGCGAACAGCGGGGGCCACGGCGGCTGAGATTTCAACGCACGGGCTGGCCGCAACGACTCAGGCTCTGGCAACAGAGCCACTTCCACTGGATGGCCTGGGAGCAGATGCTCGCAGAACTCCCCGATGGGGTGATCAACCGCGCTGAACTCATTGGCCGCAGCATGCAGGCCATGGCTCTGGAGCTGGGCAGCGCCGGCCGCCAGAACGGCGGGGCACCCGCCAGCCTGCGGCAGTGGCGCAGCAAGGTGGAGCAGGAAAAACTGCCGATGCTGCCCCTGCTGGCCGTAGCCCAGGAACAACAACCGCTACATGGCTCCTTGCGGGCCTTGGCCCGCAGCCTGCCGTGATGTACACCCGCAAGGATCTGCGCATGGCCCTAACGGCGGGGCTGAGCAACGGCTTCAGCCTTCTTAGCGGCGTGCCCTTTGGCTATTACATGCCGCTGGCCGTGTTGGCCTGCGCGGGGGGAACCTATGGCGCCTCAGTGGAACTGGGGCGCCAACGGCTGCTGGGCACCGTGCTGGGGGGGGTGCTGCTGTGGATCAGCTTTGATGCGTTTCATTCAATTCCCACCACCCTGGCCATCCCCCTCACCCTGGGGCTGATGCGCCTGCTGGGGGGGATGCTCAAGCTCAAGGCCGGCTACAAGGTGGGCGGCCTGATTGTGGTCATGGGCTGGTTGGTGCACAGCACCAACATGCGGTTGTGGATCTCGCTGCGGCTGATGTGGACCGTGTTTGGCGTGATCATCACGCTGCTGAACCTGCGCCTGTTCTGGCCAAGCAGCAGCGTGAGGCTGGTGATGGGGCAGATAAGCGGAATCCTGCAGACGCTTGAGGCAGGGCTGACCCAAGCGGTGGCACAACTGGAGGACACCACCCAACAAAGAGCCATCAGTGGTGAGCAGCTGCATCAACAGATGCGGGATCAATTGTTCAGCGTTCGACAGGTGATCCCTTCATTGGCGGGGGAACTGGGAGAAAACCTTGAACGGCAACCGATGCATCAGCTGATCAGTGCCTTGATGGCCAGCTGCTCCCAGATGAGCACCCCGATCGGCGGGCTACTGCGCCAACCAGCAGTGAGACCAGAACTCAGCCAGATGCGCGAGATTCACCAAGCCGAAGGGGAACTGCTGAGCAGCCTGGCGGCGCGCTTGCGGCTCTGGCAACGCCTTCTGCAACAGCCACCCAAGCGAGGCCAATTGCTGCCGCCCGCCCCTCAAACAGCGCTGGCCATTCCCGAACATTGGTTGGCGCTGTATTGCAGCCTGGACGAAGTGGATATGGGTGCACTGCAACCGCGCCAGCTGGAGCGGATTGCGAGTCGATTGCAACGCTGCCGCCAAACCCTGCGTGCCGTGCAGAACACCGAACGGCTGTGGAGCCAGCTCGCAGGAAACAATGCTGAATGAGCCTCAGCGCTGCTTCTGTGGCCGAGCCGACCACCAGCGCTCATAGCGATAGGCCAGGAGCACCAACAGCACCACCAGCCAGAACCAAAGCTCCGGTGCATTGGCGTTGAAGAGGATCACCAACATCACCACATCGGCTACCAGCCAGGGCGCTTCCCGGCGCAACAACTGGCGATCCGGCCCTGATGGCTTCCGCGGAGGTGTCTGCGTCATCAACGCCAATGGCATCAGGCGAACACCAATGATGGCTGGCCAATGGAAGCCGGCAACCATCAGAGGATCAAGGCCTCCTGAAACGAGCCACCAGGCGTTGATCAATGAACACCAACGAGGCAGTGAAGACACCAAAGAGAAGGTATTTGTATTTAAGCCATCCGACCACAGCGAGCCAATCAAGGATCAAACTGGCAACAAAGCCTGCAATGAAAAACTGAAAAGTCTTGCCCCAAAAAGCTGCAGTAGAAAATGATTTCTGACCCATCAAGACCGAACACCATATAATTAGAATAACAAAACAAAGGAAGGAGAATAGCGCAACATTCAGCAACGCAGAAGCGCCATCAACCGTTCAAGAAAGCCAAGAGAAGAACAAATCACAATAAAAGCAGACGAAGCCGCACAACAAAAAGAAATGAACAATCGCAACCAAAAAAAGAGGCACCGTTTCCCAAAGGTGACTCCTGTGCCCGCTCAACCAATGTCCTGATTGATGCCTTCAATGTATGAAGCCAATTAGCCGAATCAATGCGTATCCCTCTCATTGAACTCAGCTCCAAAGGGGCCCATTCAGCCACCGGGCTGGTTCTGCTTTGACCTGGGGCAGATCTTCGATTGAGTTTGATGCCCTTGCCACCAGATCAGCAAGACCATGACTGGCAGCCAGAGCATCACTCAAACCACCCTGGCTGCGTGAAGCATGCTTTTGGGCACCGAAGCAACCTATTGCTGCACCCCTTTCCGGACCCAATGCCCTAGGTGCTGACAAGCGCCCATAAGAGCCGGGGTTGCACGAGCACTCAATCCTCAGCCAGGAGAATCGCAGGGCTATTCATGGTGTTGATAAAGGTAAAGGCAAATTTGCGCCTCTTCAGTGAAACCGGATCACAGACTAAAGAGCAGTGAATCAACAACTAGGAAGCAGAGGTTTTTTTACTCAATTGTGTCTGGCTGACGCAGGAACGGCCGGTTCCAGAGCCGATCAATGCGAATGCTGCGGAAACCGCCGGTGAGGGAGCGCAGACCAGGGACCACATAACTCAGTGGTGAGCGCCACTCCACGTAGGCATGGGCCGTAGCGGTAAGCCCCTCACGGATCGGAAACACTCCACTCCCCGAGGAGAGGGTCCAGCGGTAGCCATCCATCGTGCTGCGGTCACGCTCCAGTTCAATCTCCGCCCGCATCACCGGTCCATCCTTGGTGAACTCCTTGGCCAGCTGCGGGTTGCCAATGGTGGTGGACACATCGTCTTCCGTGGAAGGCAGCGTCAGCACGCTGGTCACCCGGCCAACGATGCCGCCAAAGCGCCCACGCTGCTGCCACTGGGGCACCACCTCCACCGGCAATCCCAGGGGCAATCGCCGCGCATCAGCCGGTGCGAAATAGGCCACCGCCTTGAGATCAGGCGCCTTCTTGTTGCTCTTGGAAGCAAGACCAATGGTGCCGAGGCGATCGCCCAACTTCACCGTTTGCCCAGGGATCACCTGCAGATCAATGATGTTGCCATTGCGGCCGGCAATCACCTTGCCGTCGTAGGCGATCTGGGCTTCGGTGACGCGAATCTCGCGCTTGAGATCATCAATGGCGAACTGCCGTTGCAATGCCTCTGTTTCAATCGTGAGCTTCACCTGCTGGTAGTTGGTGAGCACCCGCTTTCGGTTGATCTTCACCTCATCGAGGTTCACGCTGGTATCGGTGAGGCCCTGTTCAGCCGCCACCACCTCACTCGATAAAGGCGCCACCACTTCCCGCTGGCTGAGCCATTCAAGGTTGTTGATCTTGCTGGCGTAGGTGTTCTGCAGGCGGCTGTAGCGCTGCTGGTCGTCGTTGAACTTGGCCAGAGCCACATCCAACGCCAACTGCTCGGTTTCAAGCCGCAGCTGATCACGCAGGTTGAGGTCGTTGTTGATCTCCTCCAGCTGCGCCAGGTTGCCCTGCTGCTGCGCCAGTTGCCGCTCCAGCACCGGCAGATACAGCTCCATCAGCAGCTGGCCTTCCTGCACCTGATCACCCACTTGCACATGCAGCTGGCGCACCTGCCCCTCGGCGCGTGCATTGAGCAAGCCGGCGTTGTTGGGATAGATCAGCACCCCATGGCCCTTCACCTCAGTGGGAACCGGCCAGAACAGGGCCCAGAACGCCAGCACCCCGGTAACACCAGCCAGGCACACCCCCACCTGGCTGTGATCGCTCAGCCCGTTCCACCGGCTGCGCAACTGCTGCCCCTGGTCGCTGATGCGCTGCTGCAATGAGGAGAACAAGGGCTTGCCCATCGACATCAGCCGGCAAAAGCGAGCAGAACAGTGCTGTTCAAGCCAGACTGCCGCCGAAATCTGGATTCAGGTTGTTGGCGGTGGGCGCTCCTGGCTTGGCGCGGTGGGCAGCCCTGGCGCTGGCGCTCTTCGGCCATGGGCTTGTTCCCGGCATTGCCGTAGCGCAATCCAGCGCTGAAATCCAAACGCTTGAGCGCAGCTGGAACCAGCTGGATCAACAGCTGCGCGCCCTCGATGCCCTGATCCCCCCGGAAGCGGAACCAACCCCCGATCGCTTCACGCCAGCGGCGCCGCTACCGGCCAATCTGCTGCGCTCCAATGCAGCCCCCAGTGGCCCACTGCCCGCAGCAGCAGCTGCAGCACCAGCCCCTTTGAGCCTGCCCAGCAGCCAGCAGTTGCAACAGGGGATGATCCAATCCCTCAGCCTCAAGCAGGCCCTGGCCATTGCCTTTGCCAACAACCCCGAGCTTCAGGCCCAACGGCTGCAGGTGGCTGCCGCCCTTGCAGAGCTGCAAGCAGCCCTTGGCACCTACTGGCCGCGCATCACCGCCCTGGCAGAAGGCAGCAGCGTGCGCAACAGCAACAACCTGAATGTGCCCAGCGGCAGCGACTCCCTTGGCGGGGTGCCGGTGATGTCCAAAAACGGCTTGCTTGATGCCCAAGGCAAGCCCACCGATGGGCCCTTCTACACACCAGCTGGAGGTGGTGCCTACTTCAACGGCAACAACACCAGCGGCAATGCCGGCATCGAGCTGGATTACGCCCTGCTTGATTTCGCGCGCACACCACTGGTGCGCGCAGCAAGGGCCACGCTGCAGCAGCAACGCAACCGCTATGGCAACCAGCTCAGGCGCTTGCAGCTCGATGTGAGCGAGGCCTACTACCAGCTGCAGCAGGCCGATCAGAACGTGCGCATCCAGGACGCTGCTGTGCGCAACGATCTGCTGATCCTGCAGGACAGCCTGGATCTCAAACGCGCCGGCCTGGTGCCAAGGCTGGATGTGATGCGCCGCCGCGCCATTGAAGCCAGCGACCAGGAAACCCTGATCCAGGCCATGGCCGATCGGGCGATCGCACGCCGCCGGCTGGCCATGGTGCTCAACCTCAATCCCGAGCTCACGCCAAGCGCCAGCGATCCCATTGCCGTGATGCCGGCCTGGCCCTTGGATCTGGAGGCAAGCCTGCTGGCGGCCTACCGCGGCAATCCAGAACTGGAGGCGATCCTGGCCGCCCGCGATGCCCTGGCCAACCAGCGCGATGCAGTGGCGGCACAGCTGTTGCCTCGCCTCGCTCTTTTCGCCAATGGCGGCAGCTACGGCGTTAACGAACAGATGACCAATGTGATTGGCAAAAACGGCGGCTGCTGCGGCTCGGCGGTGAACAGTGTGTTCAACAACAGCGGCTATGAGTGGTCTGTGGGGTTAACCATTCGCTGGTTGCTCTTTGATGCGGGCACCACAGCCGGGCGAGCCCGGGCACTGCAACAACGGGCCCTGGCAACCGAACAGACCTATGCAGCCCGCCGCAATGCCATTCGGCTACGGCTGGAAAGTGCTTTCTTCAACCATGAAGCCAGCCTGGCCAAGTTGGCCTCCGCCCGGCGTGGGGTGGCGGCGGCCATTGAGGCATTCCGTGATCTGCGCCTGCGCTATCAGCGCGGGCTCTCCAGCGAACTGGAGCTCTCCATCACCCAGGAGCGCCTGATCGCCAGCCTGGTGCAACGGCTCAACGCCACGGTGGGGGTGAACATCAGCTATGCCCGGCTGCTGCGCGAACTGCTGCCTGTGCCCCGTGATCCCCAGACACCGTTCAGCGGTGAACTCATCTATGCAGCACCCCAAGCGGCTGCAACTGCTGCCAATCCCCGCTGAGCAAAGCCTCAGCCAGCAATGGAGCCAACACGGGCACCTGGGTAAAGGCGCCGCTGAAACCAGTGAACAGATGCAGCTGGGGCTGCTCAGGGTGGGGGCCCAGGAGCGGCCGCTGATCGGTGCTGAAGGCCACCGGCTGCTGCTGCAACGTGGCAGCAGCCAGTTGCTGAGAATCCAGCCCTGGAAGCAGTTGATGGGCTGCAGCCAACAGGCGCTCAAGCTCATGGGCCGCCTGGGGGGCTTGGTTCAGAGGTTGATCAAACCAAGAGGTTTGCCCCAGCAGCAGCCCGCCGCCAGCACCTGGCGCAAAGCCGGCATCAAGAATCAATGGGTCACCAGCGATGGCCGATTCCCGCTGGCGCCGCTGCCCCAGCAGGGGCATGGCGATACGAGGGGCAGCCAGCTGGGCGCCACCCAGTTGCAACACCCCAGCCCAGCTGAAGCGCAAAGGGGAAGGAACGCTGTAACCCAGCCCCTGCAGCAAGGAAACGCTGGCGGCACCAGCGCAAAGCACCACCGTTTGCTGCGTGAGCCGCTGGGCCAGGGCCTCAGGGGTGATGGCCCCGCTGCGTTGCACGCCAAGGCGCTCAAAAGCTGCATCGAGGCCGCGCTGCAAGCCACGGGGATCAAGGCGCAGATAGGGGAGCTGCAGGGCGCCAGCCCAATTGCCACCAGCCAATAAAGGCTCAGCGCTCAGAAGCTCAGCGGCAGTGAGCCGCTCCAGGCGAGGTTGCTGGGGCAACTGCTCCAGAAACGCTGCGGCGGCCTGCACGGCAGCGGGATCATCCTGCTGCTGCCAGTGCAACCACAGCGGCAGTTGCTGCAACCCCATGGGGCCATGGCGCTGCTCCAAAGCACGCCAACGGGCTGGGGCCTGGGCCTGCAGGTGCCCGAATGGATCGTTGGACCCGGCCCACCAGGGCACGCCTCCGTAACTGCAACCACTGGCACCAGCCCCTAGAGGGGGGCCAGCCAGCTCAACTTGGGCACCACGCTCAGCCAGCTCAAGCGCAAGCAGAGCGCCGCAAAGGCCGCCACCCACCAGCAGCAGGGGCGACCCGGCAACCATCAGTAGTTGAGGGTGAAGGAGTGAATCACCTGGTGGAACATCTCATCCACCTTGCTCCAGCGGGCCTCATTGGTGCTGGCCGCCAGGGTGAACAGCTGGCCCTTGTCGGCCACCACGGTGGCGAGCTCATGGCGATCGCGATCGGCCAGGTGCACCTTGAATTCCAGGTCGTAAAAGGTGCGGCCCAGATCGTCGCGCTGGCTGGCTTCCACCAGCTCAGCATCCCGGCCACTGCCGGGAGGGGCAATCACGGTGCTGCGCAGCTTCTCGCCGATCTCCACCACGCTGCCGAGATCCTCCAAGCGCTTGCCTGGATCCACAGGAGCGATCACCAGGCTGAGGGTTTCATCGCTGTTGATCAGATCGTGAAACACCACCTCGGGGCCATCGGTGACGGCCACCCGATTCCAACCGGTGGGATAGAGGAAGGCGTAACGGCCGTCGTTGCTGCTGAAGCGCTGCAAGCCGGCGGCAGAGGCTGAGCAACTCACCAGCAGCACAGCAAGCAACAACGGCAGCAGCGCCCGCATCCAGCGGGTCAGGCGGGAAAACCCCATGGTGGTATCGGCCCAGATGGCGCCATTGTGGCCCCGTGGGCTGCCTAGATTCCGGCCAGTTACAGCAGCCCGCTGACTGTCTTCACCCGCCCCCTGGCCCGGTTGATCGAGCAGTTCGAACGGCTGCCCGGCATCGGCCCCCGCACGGCCCAGCGCCTGGCGCTGCATCTGCTGCGCCAACCGGAAGAACAAAGCCGTGCCTTCGCAGAAGCGCTGTTGGCCGCCCGGCAGCAGGTGGGCCAGTGCCAGCGCTGCGGACACCTCTCGGCGGATCCGGTGTGCGACATCTGCCGCAACCCCGAGCGCAGCAACCAAACGATATGCGTGGTGGCCGATTCCCGCGATCTGCTGGCGTTGGAGCGCACCCGCGAATTCCAAGGCAGCTACCACGTGCTGGGGGGGCTGATCTCACCGATGGATGGCATCGGGCCGGAGGCGTTAGCGATCCAACTGCTGCTGCAACGGCTGGATCCAGAGCAGGTGCAGGAGGTGATCCTGGCGCTCACCCCCAGCGTGGAGGGCGACACCACCAGCCTTTATCTAGCCAGACTGCTCAAACCCTTCTGCAACGTCACCCGTATCGCCTACGGCCTGCCCATGGGCAGCGAGTTGGAATACGCGGATGACGTCACCCTGGCCCGGGCCCTCGAGGGCAGGCGGGCTGTGGAGTAAGCCTGGTTTCATGAGTCGACCCACCCGCTACAGCGCCATCGCCCCGAAGGAACGGCTGCCCGAGTGGCTGCGCCGG
>JAYKHZ010000124.1:0-10483 GCA_035286165.1 Synechococcus sp. | reverse complement strand
CACCGCGGCCAAGGCATCACCGATGGCCATGGCCACCGCCGTGCTGGCTGTTGGCGCCAGGTTGAGGGGGCACACCTCCCGATCCACCGATCCATCCAGCACCACTTGCGCGCCCCTGGCCAGGCTGGATTCGAGCCGACCAGTCAGGGCGATGCAGGCACTGCCGCGGCGATGGAGATGGGGCAGCAAGGCCAGCAGCTCACTGCTCTCACCGCTGTTGGAGAGCAGCAGCACCACGTCATCAGATCCCACAACCCCGAGATCCCCATGCAAGGCATCAAGGGGATTGAGGTAGATGGCCATCAGGCCGATCGAGGTGAAGGTGGCGGCGATTTTGCGGGCAACAATGCCGCTCTTGCCCACACCGGTCACCACCAACTTGGCGCCCTTTTCTCCGCATGCCTGCAGCAAGGCCAGAGCCGCTTCGGCCTGATCGGGTTGCAACTGATCAGCTGTGTTGAGCAGAGCCTTGGCTTCCTGCTGCAACACCTGGGCCAGGGGATTCATCAATGGCCCAGCACGATGGCCTGAAGTTAAGGCAATCCTTCTGAGGTTGACCTTGGAGCGGCTTCAGGCCACGGAAGCCGGCTGAGCAGGTGCCGGGGCATCGGCTGCAGCTCCGGGCCAGCGGCCCAGGTTGCGGTAGAGCTCATCGCGCCAGGCAAACAGGGGCTCAAAGCGGGGCTGATCAGCAATGCCCGCAATGCCCCGCGCCGCCAGTTGGGGACCCGCCACCAGCGGGAACCGCAACAGATAAAGCTGGGCCGCCACAGCCACATCGGCCAGGCTGGCGCTGAATCCCACCAGGTAAGGCCCCTGCTCAATCAAGGTGAGCAGCTGCTCCAGGGCAAAGATCAGGCTCTGGCGATCGTTCTGCAGCAGCTGACCCATACCGCCGAGAAGATCGCCCGGCACCGCACCCACCAGATTGCGCAGCAGCGAGGGGGTGGCCTCCGGCAGCAGGGCAGAGCGCAGCACCGGATCTTCAGCGGCCCCCTGCAACAGGGCCAAGCGCGCAGCTGAAGCCAGGGCGGTATCAGCCCAGTCCTCCAGCAGCAGCACCTGGGCCCTCAGTTGAGGATCCGCTGGCAGCAGGGGCGGCTCCGGGTGGCTGGCCTCAAGGTGCAGGGCAATGGCGGTGGAGTCAGGAATCAACTCCTCGCCATCGCGCAGCACGGGCACCTGGCGCTGGCCAGAGAGTTGAAACACCTCCAACTGCCCCACCCCGGGGGTGACATCACGAACGCTGTAGCTGAGGCCCTTGGCACACAACAACAGGTGAACCTTTTCGCAGAAGGCGGAATGGCGGAACTGAAAAAGCTCCATGGAGAGCGGCCAAGTGCGCTGATGGCGGCAGAGTAGCCAGGGCCTTAAGCGAGTGGATGAGGGACTTTTTCATCAATGTGACGCGCTATCCGCGTTACCTGATTGCCTTCGGGCTCGGTGTGGCCAATTCGGTGTTTGAGCCCCTGCTGGCCCGCACCCGCAATCCCGTGACCGCCGTGGCCCTGGCAGGGGCCGTGGTGAGCGGCTTCATCACCCTGTCGCTGGTGCTGCGTGCCATGGTGATTCCAGTGCCGGCGGCATAAGCACATGGCCCATGGGCGGCGGGTGGAACGGGTCGCCTCCCTGATTCGCAGGGAGATGAGCGACCTCTTGGTGCACGGCGTGCGGGATGAGCGCGTCTCGATGGGGATGCTGAGCATCACCAATGTGGTGGTGGCGGGCGACCTGCAGCACTGCAAGGTGTCGGTGAGCATTTTTGGCAGTGACGCCGATCAGGAGCAGGCGATGGAGGGGCTGCGCTCAGCGGCCCCCTACCTGCGCGGCGAACTGAGCCGCAGGCTCAACATGCGGCGCACGCCTGAACTGGTGTTCCACCACGACAAGGGCCTGGCCAAAGGAGTGGAGGTGCTCGGTTTGCTCGGCAAGTTGGAGCAGGAGCGCCAGGAGCGTGGCCCGATCCCCGAGGGCACCGGTGAGCAGAACGAGGAGCCATGAGCCTGCGGCGCCAGCTGGCCGAACTGTTGGTGGTCCGCGCCAGCGGCTATCAACTCGATCAGCAGCGGCGCTACCCGCAATGGGAAGCCAGTAACGCCAACCTGCGCCGCTGGCTGAAGCAGGGCCTGGGGGGCGTGATTCTGCTGGGGGGCTCCGCCGCTGATCTGGCCCTGCGTTGCCGCCAGCTGCAGCAATGGGCGCCACAGCCGCTGCTGCTCTGCGCCGATGTGGAAGAGGGCATCGGTCAACGCTTTGAGGGGGCCAGCTGGCTGGTTCCGCCGCTGGCCCTGGGCAACCTGTGGCAGCGCGATGCCGCCCTGGCCGAAAGCCTGGCCAGCGCCTACGGGCGCTGCAGCGCCCTGGAGGCCCGCACCCTGGGCCTGAACTGGGTGCTGGGCCCGGTGTGCGATGTGAACAACAACCCGGCCAACCCGGTGATCAACGTGCGCGCCTGGGGTGAAACCAGCGCCGCGGCCGCAGCCCTCAGCAGCGCTTTTGTGCGCGGCCTGGAAGCGGAAGGGGTGTTGGGCTGCGCCAAACATTTCCCCGGCCATGGCGACACCGCCAGCGACTCCCACCTGGAACTGCCCCTGATTCCCCACGGGCATGAACGGCTGGAGGCGGTGGAACTGCCCCCCTTCCGTGCCGCCATCAACGCTGGAGTGGCGGCGGTGATGACCGCCCACCTGCTGCTGCCGGCCCTGGATCAGGAACGGCCCGCCACCCTCTCCGCCGCCGTGCTCGATGGCCTGCTGCGCCGCGAGCTGGGCTTCAACGGTCTGGTGGTGACCGATGCCCTGGTGATGGAGGCGATCACCGCCCGCTACGGAGCTGGTGAAGCGGCAGCCCTGGCCTTTGAAGCCGGTGCTGATCTGATCCTGATGCCAGCCGATGTGGAGGCGGCCCTCGATGCCCTGGAAGCGGGCTTCAACAGCGGCCGCTGGCCGCAGGAACGGCTGCAGCAGAGCCTGGAACGGCGCCGCGCCGCTCTGGCCCGCACCAGCGCAACGCCAGCCAGTGCCCAGGAGGGGCTCGATCAACTGGCTGAGCTGATGCCCGAGCATCAGCGGCTGGCCAAGCAACTGCTGGAGCTCAGCCTTGAGTTCCAGGGCCCGGCCAGGCTGCAGGGCCCCGGGCTGAATCTGATCCGGGTGGACAACAGCCTCAACTGCCCTGCCCTGCCGCTCAAGGCTCCGGCCCTGCTGCGCCCCAGCCGGGTGGGCTTCCGCACCCAGCTGATCGATGACCAATCCGGCCCTCTGCAGCTTGGGGAGGAGCCCGTACTGCTGCAGCTGCTGCTGCGGGGCAACCCCTTCCGCGGCGGCGGCGCCGGCCACAACCGCTGGCGTGAGCTGGTGGAGCAGCTGCTGAAGCAACAGCGCCTGGCGGGGCTGGTGATCTACGGCAGCCCCTATCTCTGGCGCGAATTGCAACCCCTGCTGCCGGCTGAAATTCCAGCGGTTTACAGCCCTGGCCAGATGCCCGCGGCCCAGGCCCTGGCCCTGGAGCGGCTGGGGCTGGGGGATGCCCCTGGCGAAGGTGGCTTCACCGACTGAGATCCCACGGAGCAAGGCACCTAACCTCTGAACCGTTTTCCCAAGGGTCGGCCGCCCCGCTCGCCATGCTCAGCCTCTCGATGATCGTGCGCGATGAGGAGGCCCGCCTGGGCGCATGCCTCGACAGCGTGAAGGGGTTCTGCGATGAGCTGGTGGTGCTCGACACCGGCTCCACCGACACCACCGTGGCCATCGCCGAAGCCGCCGGTGCCCGGGTGGAAACCATGGAATGGCCCGGGGACTTCACCCCGGCCCGCAACCGGGCCCTGGAGCTGGTGAGCGGCGACTGGGTGCTGGTGCTTGATGCCGATGAAATCCTGCTGAGCGATGTGCAGCCCGCCCTCAAAGCCCTGATGGCCCAGCCCGATGTGCTGGTGATCAACCTGCTGCGCTTTGAAGAGGGAGCCTCCCAATCCCCCTATTCCAGCGTGAGCCGGCTGTTCCGCCGCCATCCCGCCATCAGCTGGAGCCGGGCGTATCACACGATGATCGATGACAGCGTGGAAGCGCTGCTGCAGAACGAGGGCCACTGGCGCGTAGTGGATTGCGCCGAACCCGCCCTGGTGCACAGCGGCTATCGCCCGGATGTGCTGGCCAGCGGCAACAAGGCTGAGCGGCTGCGGGAGGCCATGGAGGCCGAACTGCAGCGCCAGCCGGGTGATCCCTACGCCTGCGCCAAGCTGGGCGGCCTTGAGATCGAGAGCGGCAACCAGACCCGCGGCCTCGAGCTGCTGCAGCTGGGGCTCAAGAGCTGCCGCAGCGATCAGCACAACGAACGCTATGAGCTGCTGCTGCATCTGGGCATCGCCCAGAGCGAGCTGGATCCAGGCGCCGCTGAGCGCTGCTACCGCGAAGCCCTCGAAGAGCCCCTGGCCGCGCGGGTGAGCGCCGGTGCCCGGCTCAACCTGGGCGCCCTGCTGCTGCGCCAGAACCGCCTGGATGAGGCGGCCAGCCTCTGCGAAGCCGTCACCCGCCAGGCACCCGAGCTGGTGCTGGGCTGGTACAATCTCGGCCTGATCCAGCGCAAAGCAGGCCGCATCGGCGAGGCCCTGCAGGCCTACGACACAGCCCTGGAGCTGGCCCCCAACAATCCAGAGCTGCATCAGAACCGCGGTGCTGCCCAACTGATCGGCGGCAACTTCGATGCCGCCCGCGAGAGCTTCCTGATCGCCATCGGCCTGCTGCTGCAGGAAGGTCGCCAGGAGGAAGCCGAGGAGCTGGGACGCCGCGCCAGCGAGCTGGTGAAACTCGATGCCGCCTGAGCTCCATGGCCACACGGTGGTGCTGACCCGGGCACAGCACCAACTGGGGGAAGCGCGCCGCCTGTTTGAAGCGGCCGGTGCCCAGGTGCTGGATCTCCCCGCCCTGGTGATCGGTCCACCCGACAGCTGGGGGCCATTGGATGACGCCCTGGCGGAACTGGACAGCTTCCACTGGCTGGTGGTGTCCAGCGGCAACGGCGTGGAAGCGGTGGAGGAGCGGCTGCAATTGCAAGGGCGCAGCCTGGCCCGCCGCCCAGCGGGCCTCAAGATCGCTGCGGTGGGCCGCAAAACCGCCCAACTGCTGGAGCAACTGGGAGCACCGGCGGATTTCATCCCCCCCGCCTATGTGGCCGACAGCCTGCTGGAGCATTTCCCGGTGGGGGTGTGGGGCCAACGCCTTCTGCTGCCGCGGGTTCAGAGCGGTGGCCGCACCCTGCTGGCGGAAGCCTTTGGAGAAGCCGGCGGCAGGGTGAGCGAGGTGCCGGCCTACGAATCCCGCTGCCCCGAGAGCCTGCCGGAGCTCACCGCAGCTGCCCTGGAGGCCGGCATGGCGACAGCCATCTGCTTCAGCAGCGGCAAAACCGTGCGCCACAGCGTGCAGCTGCTGCAACAGCGCTTTGGCGATCGCCATCAGGCCCTGCTGGAACCACTCAAGTTGATCTCCATCGGCCCGCAAACCAGCGCCGTATGCCAGGACTTGCTGGGGCGGGTGGATGCCGAGGCTGATCCCCACGATCTCGATGGGCTGGTGGCCGCCTGCGCCCGCGCCCTGGCTCAGAGCTGAAGCGTGCGCAACGGGCGCCCCTGGCGCTCCAACACCAGCTGCCCGCGCTCCACATCAATGGCCGCCACGCTGAGGCCCTCCGGCAGCCAGGGCAGGCCAGGCCCCCCCACATCACCCGGGGCCACCGGGCCGCTCTGGCCGTTGAAACTCACAAAGGCGCGCACCATGCCCTGCACAGCGCTCACCCCGGTGAGCTGCACCGTGGTGCTGGCATCAGCCTCGCCAGGCTCCTCTGCCGCAGCCACCTCAGCGGTGGGGGGAACAGGCAGGGGGGCAAAGGGATCGTCGCGGCCGGTAGGCAGGGCTGCGAGCACCTCATCGGGGCTGTAGAGCCCATGGAGCTGGGGATCCGCCGCGGCAACCGGCTCTGGCTCCAGGGCCAGGGGCTTGGCAGGGGGCGTCACCTGGGGGCTCTGGGCCACAGGCTCAGAACCGCAGCCCCACAACAGCAGCAGAGCAGCAGCAGTGGCGGAAACAACCCTCAGAACAACACAGCCGAGCTGGAGGCAACCTATCGAGTGCGGGCGCGCTCTTCCACCAGCTGCTTGAAACGGTCCAGGTTGGCCTGCAGCTCCTTGCTCACCAGACCGCCGAGCATGGCGGAATCCATCAGGGGGGCCAGCACCCCAGGCAGCTCGTAGCTGACGCTGAGCTTCACCCCGGTGCGCTGATCCCCATCGGGGTAGAAGCGCACTGCCCCCTTGGTGGGTAAGCCCCCCACCGACTGCCAGTGCAGTTGCTGGGCCTCCACCCGCTGGGTGATGCGCGCTTTCCACTGGAAGCGAAAGCCCTGGGCCGCCAGGGTCCACTCGGTGAGATCGGGGTCATCCAGGGTGCGCACCGATTCAATCCAGCGCATCCACAGGGGCATGGCCTCAAGATCGCTCCAGAGCTGCCACACCAGCTCCGCCGGTGCAGCGATGTCCACCATCACGCTGTGATCAAGCCAACGCCCCATCTCAGACTCCCGTTGCGCTGAGGATCGCACTGGCCGCCAGGCGGCCGCTCATGGTGGCCCCCTCCATCGAATCGATGTAGTCCTGCTTGGTGTAGCTGCCAGCCAGGAAGAAATTGCTCACCGGGGTGCGCTGCTCCGGGCGGTAGGGCTCCATCCCAGGGGCTTCGCGATAGAGCGATTGCGCCAGCTTCACCACGTTGCTCCAGACCAGCTTGAGGCCGGCGCTGGAGGGGAAGAGCTTGCGCACCTGGGCATCGGTGTGGGCCACGATCTCTTCGGTTTTGCGCGGAATCCAGGGGTCACCAGGGGTGAGCACACACTGCAGCAGCGAACCAAGCCCCTCTTTGCGGTAGTCCTCCGGGCTGGCCAGGGCGAGATCAGCAAAGCAGCTGAAATCAGCATCCGCCGTGTAAAGCAGATTGTTGAGGCCAGCGGGCTGGGCCACATTGCCGCGGGCCGCCAGTGCTTCAGGGGTGTCGCCCAGCTCGGTGACCCAGCCGTCGTAGCGCAGTTGCACGGTGGCCACCGGCACGGCCTCGAGTTTGAAGATGTTGTTGAACTGCTCAAAGCGACGCCAGCCCTCCGGCAGCAGCCGCTGAATGCCTGGCACATCACAGGCGGCAAGGTAGGCATCGGCCTGCACCTGCACATCCCCCTCGGGGGTGCCCATGGTGAGCGCGCTAACCCGGGTGGTGCCGTCGTGCTCCTCCTCGTGAACCGCCGTAACGCGGTGGCGCAGGTGCAGTTTGCCCCCCTTGGCCTGGATGTACTCCAGGATCGGGCCGGTGAGCCAACGGTGGGGGGAGCCCTTGAGCAGGTTGAGCTTTGAGGCCTCGGTGCGGGCCGCGAACATCATGAAAATGGTAAGCATGCAGCGGGCCGAGATGGCCTCGCAATCAATGAATCCGAGCGCATAGGCGATGGGATTCCACATGCGGCGGATGCTTTCGGGGCTGCCGCCATGGCCGATGAACCACTCGCTGAAGCTGACCCGATCCAGGGCGCGGATCGTGCGCATGGCCCCCTCGTAATCCACCAAGCCGCGCACAATCGGACTGGTGCCCAGGGCCAGGGCATTGCGCAGCTTGTCGACCCAGGCCAGCTGGGGCGTGGTGAAGAACGCTTTGAGCCCGTTGAAGGGGGCACCGATGGGGAAGCGGAAATCCAGCTCTCGCAGGTCACCGCCGCTGTTCACGAACAGGTGGGTGTGGTCCTTGGGCAGCAGGTTCTCGAAGGCCCCCACCTTGCGCATCAGCGCAAACAGGTTGGTGTAGTTGAAGAAGAACACATGCAACCCCATCTCGATGTGGTTGCCGCCGTCATCCACCCAGCTGCCCACCTTGCCGCCCATGAAGGGGCGCGCTTCATAGAGATCAACGCTGTGGCCGGCATCCACCAGATCCACGGCAGCTGACAGACCAGCCAGACCTGCCCCGACGATGGCAACGCGCACCTGCAGCACTCCGAATGGGCACGACTCTATGGATACGGGTTCCCCTGCGGAGGCTGCCTAAAGTTCAGATCAAAGGAATTGCCCTGCCCAGCCCATGGCCCCTGAAACGCTGACCACCGGCAAGGACGGCAAAGGGGTGCTGATCACCGCCCCGGCCATGAAACAGCTGGCCAACCTGATGCAACAGCAGGCCGGCGGCAGTGTGCTGCGGGTGGGGGTGCGCTCCGGCGGCTGCAGCGGCATGAGCTACACGATGGATTTCATCGGCGAGGGCGACATCCGCGACGACGACGAGACCTACACCTATGAGCCGGCCGATGCCCCCAGCTTCCGGGTGGTGTGCGACCCCAAAAGCCTGCTCTACATCTATGGCATGCAGCTGGATTTCAGCACCGAGCTGATCGGCGGCGGCTTCAACTTCACCAACCCCAACGCCACCCAAACCTGCGGCTGCGGCAGCTCCTTCGCAGTGTGATGGATGGCTCCCGCCTGCCTCCTGAGCTGCAGCTGGTGGTGCTGTTCGGCTCCCGTGCCAGGGGCGAAGCCGCTGCAAACAGCGACTGGGATCTGGGGGTGACTTTCAAGCCTGGGAACGATCAGAACCCACTGCGCGACTGTGCGCTGGATCTGCCCCTGGCTCAAGCCTTGGGGATCAATTCCGATGCGGTGCACGTGGTGGACCTGCGGCGCAGCACCCCATTGCTGCAACGCAATGCCGCCCGTGATGGCCAGCCCTTGTACGAGGCTGCAGCCGGGGCTTTTGCTGATTACTGCTCCCTGGCTCTGCGCCAATGGGATGACTGGCAACAACGCCAGCAGCGACTCAATCGCGACCTGCAGCGCTGACGCAGATGGCGCAACTGCTCGATGAGCTGACCGCGCGCATGGGAGTCTGATGGGCTGAGCCCCTGCTGGGGCACCGTTCACGCCGTTCCATGACGCAATCGCAGGATTCCGCAGCCGAAAGCCAGTTCAGCCAGGCCCTGCAGCGCTATCAGAACGGGGCTGCTGCCAATGAGTTGCTGGCGGATTTTGAAGCCATCACCCGGCGTGAGCCGCGCCAATCAGCCGGCTGGACCTGCCTGGCCTGGCTGCAGCTGCTGTGCGAGCAGCCCGAGGAGGCCCTGCGCTCCGCCAAAACAGCGGTGAAGCTCAACCCGCAGGACC
Organism: Synechococcus sp.; assembly: GCA_035286165.1. Classification (GTDB taxonomy): domain Bacteria; phylum Cyanobacteriota; class Cyanobacteriia; order PCC-6307; family Cyanobiaceae; genus RCC307. Next base: position 1,302 of record JAYKHZ010000124.1, on the reverse strand, counting down.
CCCAGGCACGCATCAACCTGAGCCTGGCGATGCTGGAAACCGGCGCCAAGGGAGTGCGTGAGCACATCGAACTGCTCAAGCGGGTGATGGCCTTCTCCCCCGAGCTGGCCCAGGAACTGAATGGCTCCATCGCCGATGGTCTCAGCCGCAAACCCGGCTGGCCGGCCCTGGAGAAGGTGAAGGCCTGGCTGGCCGACTGACGATGCGCCTGCTGCTGGTGAGCAACGGCCACGGGGAGGACCTCAGTGGTGCCCGGCTGGCGCTGGCCCTGCAACAGGCGGGCGCTGAGGTGAAAGCGGTACCGCTGGTGGGTGATGGCGGCGCCTACCGCCAGGCCAAGGTGCCGATCGCCGGGCGCACCCGCAGCTTCAGCACCGGTGGGCTGGGCTACGCCAGCTTCGCCGGACGCCTGACCGAAATCCTGCAGGGGCAGGTGCTCTACCTGCTGCAACGCAGCTGGCGGCTGTGGCGAGAGGCACGCCAAGCCGATGGGCTGGTGGTGGTGGGCGATGTGATCCCGGTGCTGCTGGCCTGGCTGAGCAACACGCCCACATGCACCTACCTGGTGGCCTACTCCAGCCATTACGAGGGGCGGCTGCGGCTGCCCTGGCCCTGTGGCGCCTGCCTGGCCAGTGGCCGCACCCGCGCTGTGTTCAGCCGTGATGCCCTCAGCGCCAGCGATCTGAGCGAACAGCTGCGGCGGCTGGTGCAATTCCACGGCAACCCCTTCATGGAGGGCATCGCCCAACCACAGGCCACGGGTAAGAGCACGGGGGTGCTGCTGCTGCCGGGCAGCCGCCTGCCGGAAGCCAAGGACAACCTGGCGCGGATGCTGGCCCTGCTGGAGCAACTGCCCACTGCGGCGGCCGAGCAGCGCTTTTGCGCCGCCCTGGTGCGGGAGTTGAACCCGCAAGCCGTGGGGGAACTGGCCAGGCAGCGGGGCTGGCAGCTGGAGGCGGAAGGGGACAGCAACAACAGCCTGGTGCTGCGGCGGGGACCTTTGCGGCTGGAGGGCCACTGGGGCCGCTTTGCCACCTTGCTGCCCCAGGCCAGGCTAGTGATCTCGATGGCGGGCACCGCCACGGAACAGGCGGTGGGCTTGGGGATTCCGGTGCTGCAGCTGGCGGGCCACGGCCCCCAGTTCACCGCGGGCTTCGCCGAAGCCCAGCGACGTTTGCTGGGCCCAGCGGTGCATTGCGCCGCTGGCGCTGTGGATGATCCCGCCACCTTGCGCGCCAGCGCCCAGCTGCTGGAGCAGCTGTTGACGCTGCCTGAGCAGGAGCTGGAGCGCTACCGCCAGGA
>JAYKHZ010000123.1:0-2584 GCA_035286165.1 Synechococcus sp. | reverse complement strand
CCTTTGCGGTCCAGCAGTTGCTTGGCCCGGATGCAGAACGGGCAGGCCCGCCAGGTGTAGATCTCAACCGAGGCCATGGTGTGCAAAGGACGGCGCTGGAATCCTATGCAGGCTTGATCCACCGCTTCTGGTCCTGGCCAACACCTGCGCGTCAGCAACGCTGGGCCATTGATTAGGTTCGAGTTCGGCCAACAACACACTCCCTTGCTGGACCTCACCGACTTCAAACGCGATCTCTCCGAGCTCACTGACCGCCTGGGCCAAGCCCAGGACTGTCTTTGACGTACCTGCACTGAACGCCAGGCAGCAGGATCTCGAACAGCTCGCCGCCCAGCCTGATTTCTGGGATGACCAGAACAACGCCCGCAAGCAGATGCGGCTGCTGGACGATGTGAAAGCGCAGTTGGAGCAGCTGCGCAGCTGGCGCGCCAGCGTGGATGACGCCAGCGCCACGCTTGAGCTTTACGACATGGAGCCCGATGAGGGCTTGCTGGAGGAGGCCTATGGCGGCCTGCAGGAGCTGCGTAAGGCCCTTGATCGCTGGGAGCTGGAGCGGCTCCTGAGTGGCACCTACGACAAGGAAGGTGCGGTGATCTCCATCAACGCCGGTGCCGGCGGCACCGATGCCCAGGACTGGGCCCTGATGCTGATGCGCATGTACACCCGCTGGGCTGAGGCTCACGGCATGAAGGTGAGCGTGGATGAACTCTCAGAAGGGGAGGAAGCGGGTATCAAGAGCTGCACCATTGAGATTGAAGGGCGCTACGCCTACGGCTACCTCCGCAATGAGAAGGGCACGCACCGCTTGGTGCGCATTTCCCCCTTCAATGCCAACGACAAGCGCCAAACCAGCTTTGCTGGCGTTGAGGTGATGCCCAAGATCGAGGAGGAGGTCAAGCTCGACATCCCCGAGAAGGATCTGGAGATCACCACCAGCCGCTCCGGTGGTGCCGGTGGTCAGAACGTGAACAAGGTGGAAACCGCTGTGCGCATCCTGCACATCCCCACCGGTTTGTTCGTGCGCTGCACCCAGGAGCGCTCCCAGCTGCAGAACAAGGAGAAGGCCATGGCGCTGCTGATGGCCAAGCTGCTGGTGATCGCCCAGGAGCAGCGGGCAGCGGAGATCGCCGATATCCGCGGCGACATCGTTGAAGCGGCCTGGGGCAATCAGATCCGCAACTACGTATTCCACCCGTATCAGATGGTGAAAGACCTACGCACCAACGAGGAAACCACCGATGTGCAGGGGGTGATGAACGGTGATCTCGATCCGTTCATCCAGGGGCTGCTGCGCCAGGGGGTTGAGGTGGCAGCGGAGGCGGTGGCATGAGCGACACCCCCACCCCATCCCCTGCACCCACTGAGCCCAAGCCCAGCTTCGTGAAGCTGGCCATGCGCAACATGGTGCGCAAGGGGCGTCAGAGCCTGTTCCATTTCGCCCTCACGGCAGTGGGATTCAGCGCGGTGCTGCTGCTGCTCGCCTGGTTCGGCCGCCCCACGGTGCCCGGGGCGTGAGCCTCCCTGCCAGCGTGGAGCTTGATCTGGCTTACCTGGGGGGCGATTCCCAGCTGCTGCCCCCCGATCCCCTGGGGGAGGAGCGTTGGTGTGCGCTGCTGAGTCATTGGCTGGAGCAGCTTCAAGCTGAATTGCCTGACCATCTGCAGGCCTCGGCCTACAGCCTGGGGTTGCAGGTGTGTGATGACGACACCATTGCAGCGCTCAACGGTGAATGGCGGGGGAAACCCCAGCCCACCGATGTGCTCTCGTTTGCCGCACAGGAGGAGGCCCCGTTGCAGCTGGATGGAGTGCCCCTTGAGTTGGGCGACATCGTGATCTCCCTGCCCACGGCGGAGCGCCAGGCCCCTGACCATGGCCATGGTCTGGAGCGCGAGCTGCTGTTCCTGGCCAGCCATGGGCTGTTGCATCTGTTGGGCTGGGATCACCCCGATGAGGCCTCCCTGGCGGCGATGCTCAGCCGTCAGTGGGCGTTGCTCGATGGGGCAGCCCTGTGAAACGGCGGTAGGGTTCACCCACTGTGTGCAGTGGGCTTCGGGCTCGATTGGATGGCGCCGCGGGTGAGTTCAGAACTGGAAGCCAGTGAGTCCGTTCCGTTCGGTGCAGGGCCCAATCCCAGGGCGCGCCGGTTGCGGGTGGGGGCCTGGCAGGTGGCCCGTGATCTGCCCGCCAGCTTCCGTTATGCCTTCCAAGGCTTGGTGTACGCCTTCGCCAGCCAGCGCAATTTCCGCATTCATGTGGTCACCGGCTCGGTGGTGTTTGCCCTGGGCCTCTGGTTGCAGCTGAGCGTGGATCGCCTCGCGGTGCTGGTGCTCACCGTGGCGGCGGTGCTGGTGCTGGAGCTGCTCAACACCGCCACCGAGGCGGTGGTGGATCTCACCGTGGGGCGCCGCTTCCATCCCCTGGCCCGCATTGCCAAGGATTGTGCGGCTGCTGCGGTGTTGGTGGCGGCCCTGTCATCACTGATGATCGCCCTGCTGTTGCTGGTGCCGCCCCTGCTGGTGCGGCTGGGGGTCTGAATGCTGCTGGTGCTGGATAACTACGACAGCTTCACCTTCAACCTGGTGCA
>JAYKHZ010000122.1:0-5329 GCA_035286165.1 Synechococcus sp. | reverse complement strand
TGCCGGTGCTGGCGAACTGCAACGACAGGGTGAGTTCATGGGCGAGGGTTTCCTCAGCCTGCTGCTGCAGGATCCGCAGCAGGCGGCGCTCCTCGCGCAGGCGGCCACGCTGCTTTTCATAGGCCTCGAAGTCTTCCCAGGGCACATCGGGGACCGATTCCCCAAGCAAGTCCAACTGCTGGCGCAGCTGGGCAATCCGGGCCTGATCCTCAGCTAGATCAAGGGTGGCGAGATAGCGACCAAAACTGCGCTCCACCAACTCCTTGGCCTTGGCAAGGTCGTAGCGGGCCAGCAGGTTGAGCACCATGCCGTAGCTGGGAGTGAACTGGCTCACCAGCGGATCGGGCGGACTGGTAGCCAACTGGCCGGCCTCGCGCACCCCCTCAAAGCGGCTCTGCATGGTGACCACATAGCCCTGGGTGTCGAGCCCACGGCGGCCAGCACGACCGGCCATCTGCAGGAATTCGCTGGCCATCAGAGGCCGGTGGCCATTCTCCGTGCGCTTGGAGAGGGCTGAAATCACGGTGGTGCGCGCCGGCATGTTGATGCCCGCTGCCAGGGTTTCCGTGGCAAACACCACCTTCACCAAGCCCTGCTGAAAGAGCTCTTCAATCAGCTCTTTCCAGGCCGGCAGCACGCCAGCGTGGTGGGCGGCCACACCGCGCAATAACGCTTCGGCATGCACCCCATCGCGCACCGCCTCTGGCGATGTACGGGCAAACGCCTCCAGCCGCTGACGGATGGCGGCAGCCTCCTCCTCATTGAGCAGTGAGGCTTTGAGCAGGTCGCGCACCGCCTTATCGCACCCACGGCGGCTGAACAGAAACACGATGGCGGGCACCATCTGGCGCTCCAGCAGCTGCGCCACCACGAAGCCCATCGAGGGGGCCTCCGGCTGGGGTAGTTTGGCGTTCTTGCCCCCCCGCCGGCGGGAACCTCCCCCCTTGGGAGCTCGCCACACCTTGCAGTTGGGGTGCAAACCAGTTCCCTGCTCATTGAGCAGTGGATGCAGCCCCTTGGCACTGCAGAAGCTGAACTGCAGCGGCACCGGGCGAAAATCACTGACGATCAGATCCGTGGGTCCATGGACCTGCTCAATCCAGTCGGTGAGCTGACCGGCATTGGCCACCGTGGCCGAGAGCGCCACCAGCTGGATCGCCGGCGGGCAGTGGATGATGGATTCCTCCCAGACTGTGCCGCGCTGGGAATCATTCATGTAGTGGCACTCATCGAGCACCACCGCCTCCACCCCTTTCAGCGGATCGATTCCGTCATCCAGCTCGGCATAGAGCATGTTGCGGAAGATCTCGGTGGTCATCACCACGATCGGGGCCTCCCGATTGGCGGTGAGATCACCGGTCATCAAACCCACCTTGTCGGCACCGAACTGCTCGCGAAAATCACGCAGCTTCTGGTTCGAGAGCGCCTTCAGGGGAGTTGTGTAAAACACCCTCTGGCCATGGGCGAGGGCGCGGTGAATGGCGTATTCACCAATCAATGTTTTGCCGGAGCCGGTGGGGGCACTCACCACCACAGAATGGCCCTGGTTCAACGCCGCAACCGCATCGAGCTGAAAGCCATCGAGCGGGAAGGGGAACAGGGTGGCCGGATCAAGCCCGCTGACTGCGGCAGGAACGGCTTCAGCGCTGGCTTGGATCATGGGTGAATCCTATGGGTAACCAACGTCTGCGGCGGTTGCGCAGCTACGCGGTGCCAGGGCCTGGGGAACTGCAGGCAAGCGGTGGTGCGCCCCTGCTGGATCTGGCCAGCAACGACACCCTCGGGTTGCTGGGCCACCCGGCTCTCAATGCAGCCGCTGTCGATGCAATCAACAAAGGAGGTGTGGGGAGCGGCGCCTCAAGGCTGGTGAGCGGCAGCCGCCCGGTGCACGAGGCACTAGAAGCGGCTCTGGCCCAATGGCTGGGCCGTGAACGGGTGCTGCTGTTTCCCAGTGGCTTTCAGGCCAACATCGCCGCCCTGGCCTTGCTGGCCGATCGCCACACCCTGGTGCTGGCCGACCGGCGCATTCACCATTCCCTGCTGGTGGGCATTCAGGCCTGCGGTGCCCGCCTGCAGCGCTTCCCCCATAACAATCTGGAGGCCCTGGAGGAGCGACTCAGCCGCTGCCGCAGGGACCAGCCCGAGCGACGGGTGGTGGTGCTCAGCGAAAGCCTGTTTTCGATGGAAGGCAGCAGCCCTGATGCGGCGTCTCTTGCCGCCTGCTGCCAACGCCACAACGCCGCCCTGGTGCTGGATGAAGCCCATGCCCTTGGCGTGATGGGGCCAGCAGGTCGTGGCCTGGGCTACGGCATCGAAGGGGTGAGCCTGCTGTGCGGCACCTTTGGCAAGGCCTTCGCCGGTGGCGGCGCATTTCTGGCAACCAATTCCTTCCTGGGGGAGCAACTGCTGCAAACCAGTGGCGCCTTCCGCTACACCACCGCGTTGGCACCGCCATTGGCTGCCGCAGCCCTGGCCTCCCTGGAGATCATCCAATCGCAGGAAGGGGAGCAGCGCCGCCAGCAGGTGCTCGCCAATGCCAAGCAGTGGAGGGCTGCCATTGAAACCGCTGGCTGGCCAAGGCCAGTGGGCCATGGCCCGATTTTGGCCATCAAACTGGGGGACGACGAAAAAGCGTTAGCCGCGGCGGCGGCGCTGGAAGCCGCGGGATTGCTGGTGGTGGCGATTCGGCCACCAACGGTGCCGGAGGGGGAAGCGATGCTGCGCATCAGCCTGCGGCCGGGATTGGCCAGTGATGCCCTCGGCCGAGTGCTGAAGGCCCTCGGGGTTAGCCCGCGGCCATGAAAGATGGAAGCTCATGCAATGCGGAGCCGGTGAGCACCCCATGGCACCTTCTGGCCATGCATGGCTGGGGCAGCGATCAACGGGCCTGGCATGGGTTTTGGCGCGGCTGCGAGCAGCGGGGGTGGCCACTGGAGCGCCTTGAGCGGGGTTATGGACGTTTCAATCCCGCCACGCCCGATTGGCCCAACAAGGAGCAAGGGCGCCGGGCCCTGCTGATCAACTCATTGGGACTGCATCTGGTGCCAGCGGCCACCCTCGCCGCAGCGGATGCGGTGGTGCTGCTGGCCAGCTTTGGGCGCTTTGTGCCGAGCGGCGCCCCTGGCCGGCCGCTGCGGCAGGCCCTTAAAAGCATGGATCAACGGCTCCTGAACGGAGAGTTGCAGGCTTTGTTTGCTGACTTCCGCCAGCGGGTGGCGGAGCCTCAAGATGCTGCGCTACTGCCCCCTGGCATTGAGGATGGCCCGATCAGCGAAGCAGGCTTTGAGCGCCTGCGCCAAGATCTGGCCCTGCTCGCCAGCTGCGACGGGCTCCCCGCCACATTCCCCACAACAGTTCCCGTGCTGATTGTTGAAGCGGGCGCCGATGCGATTGTGCACCCCCTCAGCCGCCAAGCCCTGCGGGAGGCGTTGCCCCAGGCCGAGGTGCTCACCCTGGCGGGCATTGGCCATGGGCTGATGCTGCCAACGCTGCCAGGCCAGGTGCTGCAGTGGATTGAGGACCTCCCCTGAGCGCCGTGGCCGCCAATCTCAGCGCCTTCAGCCAAGCCGCCAGCAACTACGCCCGCAACGCTCGGCTGCAACAGGGGGTGGCCTGGCGCCTGGCCCATCTCTGCCGCAACTTGCCGCTGCTGCCAGGGCCTGTGCTGGATCTTGGCGCGGGTTCCGGCAACCTCAGCGCTGCGCTGCAACACCAGCGCCCCGAGCTCACCCCCCTGCTGGTGGATCACTGCGCGGCCCTGCTCGCTCAAGCCCAGGCGCCAGCGGAGCAACGCTTGCACTGGGATCTGAATTTGGGCCTACCACCGCTGCCATCCGCACCGCAGCTGCTGTTGAGCAGTTTTGCGCTGCACTGGCTCCAGGATCCTGCCGCCCAGCTCAACCGCTGGGCTCAGGCCTTGGCCAGCGGAGGCTGGCTGGCCCTGAGTGTGCCGGTGGCCGGCAGCCTTGAGAGCTGGCATGCGGCTGCAGAGCGGGCCGGCATGCCCTGCAGCGCCCTGGAACTGCCCCAGAGCCATGCGCTGCTAAAGGCTCTGCCCAGCACCATGGAGCTGCACAGGCAGGAACTGCTGCACTTCAGCTGCAGCTACAGCAGCCCCCTGAGCTTTCTGCGCGAACTGCGCAGCCTGGGGGTGCATGGCGGCGCCCGCCATCGCCCGGGCATCACAGAACTACGCCAACTCCAACGCCACTGGCCCCGCGCAACCGATGGGGGCGTGGTGCTGCGCTGGAGACTGCTCCAACTGCTCGCGCGACACCCATGACCCCAACGCTCACGGTGCCCTGGCCCCCCGCCGATGGCCGCCTGGTGGTGGTGGGCACCGACACCGACGTGGGCAAAACAGTGGTCAGCGCCCTGCTGGTGCAGGGACTGAACGCCAGCTACTGGAAGCCGGTGCAATGCGGCGACTTAGCTGTTGGTGGCGACAGCGGTCGCGTGGCCGGGCTCACGGGCCTGAACCGCAGCAACCCAACACCCCCTTCCCTGCTGCCCGAGGCCTATCGCCTGGCAGCACCAGCTTCACCGAACCAAGCGGCCCGGGACGAGGGGATCAGGGTGGATGACTCCAGGCTCGCTCTGCCGGCCGTGGAGGGCCCTCTGGTGGTGGAAACAGCCGGGGGGTTGTTGGTGCCACTGCGAGATGACCTGCTACAGATCGAGCAGATCAAACGCTGGAACCTGCCCGTGCTGCTGGTGGCCCGCAGCGGCCTGGGCACCTTGAATCACACCCTGCTCTCCCTGGAGGCCCTGGCGGCACGACAAATCCCTGTGCTGGGTTTGGTGCTCAATGGCCCTTTGCACCCTGCCAACCGTGAAACCTTGGAAACGGTTGGCGGGGTGCCGGTCTTAGCGGAGCTCACGCCACAGCAGGAGCTCAATCAAGAGGTGCTGCAGCAGCTGTGGGATCACTCCGGGCTGGGGAGCAACCGCTGAACAGCTCAGAGCCCAGGGCTGCTCTGCATGATGCCGCCATCGGCAAAGATGCTGGTGGCCGTGATGTAGCTGGCCCCATCACTGGCCACAAAGGCCGCCACAGAGGCAATCTCCTGAGGTTCAGCCATGCGGCCCAGGGGGATGGCGGCATCGAGCTTGTCGAGCAGCGCCTGATTACCGGCATAGGTGGCGTTGATTGGTGTATCCACCGCTCCAGGGCCGATGTTCACCATGGTGATGCCGTGGGGGGCAAGCTCCACACCTGCGGTGCGGGTGAGCATGCGCACACCACCTTTGGAGAGGCAATAGGCGGTGTTATTGGGCATGGGCCAATCTTCGTGCACCGAGGAGATGTTGATGATGCGACCACCACCGC
>JAYKHZ010000121.1:0-3546 GCA_035286165.1 Synechococcus sp. | reverse complement strand
GCGGCATCCGCCAGCACCAGAACATCGGCGGGGGTGTTGTCGCCTTCTGATTGCAGGCGCTGAAGCAGCACCTTGTCTTTGGCCTCCAGCAGGTTCACCTTGATTCCGGTGGCCTTGGTGAAGGCGGAGTAAAGGGCTTTATCGGTGTTGTAGTGACGACTGGAATACACCCCAAGGGTGGGAGTTGCCTTTGGCGTCGGCGTGCAGGCTGCACTCAAAAGCAGCAGGGGAGCCATCAGGACCGCACGGCCCAGGGCTGAACGACGCAGCACAATGCAATTGCGAATCCATCGCAACGTACAGACCGATGGGGCCTATTTGCAAGTGCTTCTCAATAGCTTCTCAATAGCGGCGTTGGCTGGTGGCGCGCACGGGCACCAGTACCGGCTGGCGCAGGCCACCACTGCGGTCGTCGTCATCGGAATCAGCGACAAGCCACAGCAGGACTCCCGCAAGAACAAAAACGGTGCCCAGAAGCGTGAGCTCCAGCATGGCCGGCTCGCGAATTGTCAGCCACATTAATCAATTTCCGCTGGCTGTGTGGTGAATCGAACGGCCAAACCCATCACGCTGCCCACCAGCACACCGCTGATGGCATGGCCCTTGAGCACGCCGGCGGTGAGCAGCACCGGCAGCAGGGCCTGGCCCAGCACGGCACTTTGAATCGATGCCACCAGGCTGCTCACAGCGATCTGGGCTGGAATCCAGTGGGGCCAACAGAGCGCCAACCCCTGGCCGATTGCGGCTGCGCCAAAGATCAACGGAAAGAACTGCCCGCCAATCCAACCGCTGCTGAGGCAGAGCCCGCACAGCACCAACTTGGTGAGCCCCAGCAGTAGCAGCGCCCCGCCATCGAGCCCCATCGCTCCCTGCAACAGCGGGGTGATCTGCAGTTCCCCGGAAAACAGGGCCAACGGCTGCCATTGCCCCACCGCGGCGATCACTGCTCCTGTGAGCAGGGCCTGGGCGAGGGGGCTGAGCCGCCAGTACTGCAGCAGTGCCTTGGCGCTGCGGCGCCAGCGCACAAACAGCACCCCGAGCGTTCCCCCCAGCAGCCCCAGCGCCAGGGCCCAGAGCAGGTGCGTCAGCAGTTGCAGCTCACTGCTGGGCCATTGGTAAGCAACGCCGGTTTCGCCCTTGCCCAGGTAGCTGAAGCCCTGAAACGCGGCAAAGCCGGCGATGCCGCTGCTCAACCCCGGCAGCCAGTGCCAGAGCTTGGCTGGCAGTGGCTGCCCCGATTGCTCCACCACGGCCACGCCCCCCACCAGGGGTAAGCCGAAGAAGCCGAGCGAGCCGCTGATGGCGCTCAGCGCTTGCTCTGGCCAGCGCGACAGGCTGCGACTGAGCTCGGCCAGGGTGCGGCTCAGCAGGGCCTCTGGCCCCAGGGTGCCGCCGCCCACCAGGGCAAGCAGCCCCAGCAGCAGGTGATCAGCCCGCAGCTGGAGTGGTTGTGGCTGGGCGCGGCTCCGCAGCTCCTGCAGGGTTTGATGCAGTTCCGGCAGGGGCTTGGCGCCGCGGCGGCGAAGCAGGCCGATGGCCAGACCGGCCAGCAGGGGCACCAGCAGCTGCTGGGCCAATGGCGCGCTGCTGGGGGCGCCTGCCAACACGGCGGGACCCCAACTGCGCTCGGTGGCCCAGTGAATCAAGGCCATCAAGCCGGCTCCCAGGCTGCCGGCCATCGCCCCAATCAGGGCGCTGCGCAGGGCCAGTGCCCAGGGGCTGGGGCGCATCAGCCGAACCCTTTGCCGGCATCGGGCGCCACGCAGGCTTGCAGCTGTTTGCGCAGCAGCTCGTGATCGAGCTCGCGACCGATGATGACCAGCTGGTTGCTGCGGCTGCCTTCCCAGTCGTCGTCATCAATGGAGAAGCGTTTGCCAGCCAGGTGGAACACATGGCGCCGTTCGCTCTCGTTGAACCAGAGGATGCCCTTGGCGCGAAACACCGATGCCGGCAATTGGTTGTCCAGAAAATTCTGGAATTTGCGCAGGCTCAGGGGGTGTTCGCTGCGGAAGGAGAGGGATGTGAAGCCCTCGATGGATCCGTCGTGTTTGTGCTCGTGCTCGTGCTCGTGGTGATGGTGGTGATGCCCATGGTCGTGGTGCCCATGGTCGTGTTCGCAGTGGCCATGGTCGTGGTCGCACTGGCTGTGGTCGTGGCCGTCGTCCGTGGCGGCCTGCTCCTGCACCACCCGGTCGGATTCGAACAGCCCCACGCTCAGCAGCAGGGGCAGCGGCACATCACCTTTAACGGCATGGAGAAAACGGGGGTCCGTTTTCACCTCACCTAAGACCTGCTCCAGTTCCCTGACGCGCTCGGGGCTCACCAGATCTGTTTTGTTCAGCAGCAGGATGTCGCCGTAGAGCACCTGGGCGCGCCCCACCTCGGTGTCGAGGATTTCGGGGCCAAAGTTCTCCGCATCCACCACGGTGATGATCGAATCCAGCCTGGTGCTGCTGCGCAGGTCGCTGCCCAGGAAGGTCATGGCCACCGGCAGGGGATCGGCCAACCCTGTGGTTTCCACCACCAAGTAATCCACCGGGTCGGGCCGATCGAGCACCTTGTACACCGTGGTGAGCAGCTCGTCGTTGATGGTGCAGCAGATGCAGCCATTGCTGAGCTCCACCATGTCGTCACCGGTGCTGATGATCAGCTCGTTGTCGATGCCGATCTCACCGAATTCATTCACCAGCACGGCGGTTTTGACCCCATCCTGATTGGCCAGGATGTGGTTCAGCAGGGTGGTTTTGCCGGCCCCGAGAAAGCCTGTGAGGATCGTCACCGGGAGTGGCGGCCGGCTTGTCGTCGCCGTCATGCAACTGCTCTGGATCACTGCCATCAGTCTGGCGTCTGTGATCCGAGCGGGAACGCAGGATGCGCAGCGAAGGGCGGCAGGAGTCAGGGTTGAGCAGACACCAACCGTCAGAACAGGCCAAATTGGCTGTGACTTGGGTTTGGCGTCGCGATGATCGTCCCGCCGTTATTGATCACAAGCCAATGGCTGGCTTGGTTCTGTGCCGCAGCAGCCGTGCTTGTTCTGCTGCCAGCGCCGCTGTGGGCCCATGGCAAGGGCCTCTACAAAACCGAGTCTGAGGCCCAAGACCGTTCGCAGGAACTGGGCTGCAAGACGGTTCATCAAAACAATGGACGATGGATGCCCTGCCGTGATGAGGCTGAGTTGCATCGCATGCTCAGGCGTCAATGAAGGCGCGTGGACTTCATCGCGCCGTGGTGACCCTCGCTGCGGCGCCATTGCTACTGACCGCACTCACAGGATCGCTGTACAGCTTGTTGCTGGAGCGGGGTATTGATGCGTTCTGGTTGCTCAGGATCCATACCGGACGCTTGGGCCCGCTGAACCTGCAGCCTTACTACTCCTGGTTGCTGGGCCTGCTAACCGTGGTGGCGATCTTGTCGGGCTTGATGTTGCTCAGACCCAGGCCCCGTCAGTTGTTTAAAAACTGACGATCACCCCACCTTTGAGCACGTGCTCCAATCCGTTGTTGCCGTCGTCAAAGATGTAAGTGGGCTCATATTCCAGAAAGAGTT
>JAYKHZ010000120.1:0-6828 GCA_035286165.1 Synechococcus sp. | reverse complement strand
CTGGCGCGGGCTTTCTATCGCCACTCCAGCGTGCTGGTGCTTGATGAAGCCACCAGTGCCCTGGATAACCGCACGGAAAGCGAGGTGATCAATGCCCTCGAAATGGTGGGACGTCGCTGCACGATGGTGGTGATTGCCCATCGCCTCAGCACGATCTCCCGTTGCGACCGCATTTATGAATTCGACAAGGGGGAAGTGAAGGCCTTCGGCAGCTTTGCCGAGCTGCAGCAGCGTTCCAACAGCTTCCGTGAACTGGCCCAGCTGGAACGATTCAGTTCAGCCTCCGATGAATTGCGATTGCCGGAGTGATCACAGGCCCAGTTAGGCGTTGTGTTGTACCCGTTCGCTTGCTGAAGCCGTTGTTGGCGGTTCCAGCTGCCCTCCCTGCTGCTCCTGAGGTGATGCGTTGGTTGTGACTCCCTGGGGCTTACGTGCGCGCTTGCGGCGCCTTGAGCTACTCACCCAGTGGAGAGGTGTGGCGCCGCTTTGATGCCCGCGATGGGCTTGGAATCAAGCTGTTGCAGCAGCAGGGACTGCGTCTTGCTGTGATCAGTGGTGGCCGCGGTGTCAGCATCGCCAACCTTGCCAGGGATCTGGGCATTGCCCATTGCTACACAGCGGTGCACAACAAGCAGCAGGTGCTGATGGAGCTCCAGCAGCAGCTTGGACTGGAGCCGCGGGTGACCGCCTTTGTGGGTGATGACCTCAACGATCTGGTGGTGCGCCCATTGGTGGGGCTGCTGGTGGCTCCAGCTGATGCCTGCCGGGCCGTGCGGCGTCAGGCTGATCTGGTGTTACGCCGACCCGGCGGCCACGGTGCAGTGCGGGAGCTGGCTGAACGCATCCTCAGGGCCCAGGGCCATTGGCATGGGTTGGCCCGTCACGGCTGGCGTCAGCGCAACTGAGCTGTCAGCTGCGGCCTGTCATTGAATCAGCAAGGGCGTCGAGGGGGATGGTGCGGCTGTCGCCGCTTTGCAGGTCCTTGAGTTGCAGTTGGCCGCTGCTGGCTTCCTGCTCGCCGATCAGCAGGGCCCAGCGGGCTCCGCTTTTACCGGCCCGCTTGAGTTGCTTGCCAAAGCCGGAGCCGCTGAGATCAAGCTCCACCACCAGGGAGGCCTGGCGCAACTGGCGGGCGACGGGCACCGCCAGGGCTTCTGCCGTTGCTCCCTGGCTCACCACCACCAAATCCGGAGCCTGGGCTGGCGTCTCCTGGTGCTGGAGCAACAGCATCAGTCGCTCCAAGCCCATGGCCCAACCCACACAGGCGGTAGCGGTGCCGCCCAGCTGCTCCACCAGGCCGTCATAGCGGCCGCCGCCGCACACGGTGGCCTGGGCCCCCAGGGCTGAACTGGTGATTTCAAAGGCGGTGTGGCCGTAGTAATCCAGCCCACGCACCAGCCGTGGATTGCAGAGGAAGGGGATCTCCAGTGCACTCAGGCCCGCCTTCACCTGCTCATAGCGCTGGCGGCTTTCGCTGCTCAGGGCCTGCTCAAGATTCGGTGCGTCCTGCAGTAGGGCCTGGGTCTGGGGATTTTTGGAATCCAGGATCCGCAGCGGGTTGGTGCTCAGGCGCTGCTGGGAGTCGGCATCCAGCTGATCCCGGCGCTGCTCCAACCAGTTCACCAGGGCCTCCCGGTAGGCCCGGCGGTCGTCGCGGCTGCCAAGCGAGTTGAGCTCCAGCTGCAGACCACCCAGGCCCAGGGCTTGCAACAGGTCCCAGGCGATGGCAATGGCTTCCACATCGCTGCGGGGATCAGCAAAGCCGAGGCATTCCAGGCCGATCTGGTGGAACTGTCGCTGGCGCCCCCCCTGGGGGCGTTCGTAGCGGAACATCGGCCCGCCATACCAGAGCTTTTGGGGCCCCTGGCTGAGCAGGCCGTGCTGAATGGCGGCCCGCACCACACTGGCGGTGCCTTCAGGGCGCAGGGTGCAGGAACGGTCGCCGCGATCCTGAAAGCTGTACATCTCTTTGCCCACCACGTCGGTGGCCTCACCGATGCCGCGGGCAAACAGCTCGGTGGCCTCCAGCAGTGGGGTGCGGATCTCCCGCACGCAGGCGCGCCGGAAGTGTTCGCGGGCGATGGCTTCCAACCACTGCCAGCGGGCTGTGGCCTCCGGCAGCAGATCCACCATCCCTCGCAGGGTCTGCAGCTGTTCCAACGCCTGATGTGCCCAGTCGGGCTCATCCTGCCTCTCCGCGCAGAATGGGCCTGCGCCAGCCAGCCTCGACGCCATGGCTTCCTTGCTGATCACCGGTGGAGCCGGCTTCATCGGTAGCCACACCTTGGTGGTGCTGCTGCAGGCCGGCCATGAGCTGGTGGTGCTCGATAACTTTGCCAACAGTTCGCCCCTGGCCCTGGAGCGGGTGCGTGAGCTGGCTGGCGCGGAAGGGCAGGGCAAGCTCCACCTGGTGGAGGGAGATGTGCGCTCTGCCACTGATTTGGATCGCGCCTTCACCGCGGCTTCAACGGCCATCGATGGTGTCGTGCACTTCGCTGGTCGCAAGGCGGTGCGCGAATCGGTGGAGCTGCCGCTCCTCTACTGGGATGTGAATCTCGGTGGCAGCCGGATGCTGGCGGAGGCGATGGGACGCCATGGCTGCAGCCTGGTGGTGTTCAGCAGCACCGCCACGGTGTACGGCGAGCCGGAGGTGTTTCCCCTCACGGAAACCATGCCGCTGGCGCCGGTGCATCCCTATGCCCAAACCAAGCTGGCAGCTGAGCAGCTGTTCGCCGCCCTGGTGCGCAGTGAGGGGTGGCGGGTGGCTTCACTGCGCTATTTCAATCCGGTGGGCGCCCATCCCAGCGGCCGGATCGGTGAAGATCCCCTCGGCATTCCCAACAACCTGTTCCCGTACATCACTCAGGTGGCTGCAGGCCGTTTAGAGCGTTTGCGGGTGTTTGGCAGTGATTACCCCACCGGCGATGGCACGGGTGAACGGGATTACCTCCATGTGATGGATCTGGCTGAGGCCCATGCCGTGGCGCTGGATCACCTGTTGGCTCAGTCCGCTCCCACCCTGCTGAGCCTCAATCTCGGCACCGGTCAGGCCCGTTCGGTGCTTGATGTGGTGAAAGCCTTTGAGCAGGCCACGGGCCTCACCATCCCCTATGAACTGCTGCCGCGGCGCTCTGGTGATGTGCCGAAGCTGGAGGCGTCGCCCGAGACGGCCGCGGCGTTGCTGGGCTGGCGGGCGAGCCGCAGCCTTGAGCAGATGTGCCGTGATGGGTGGGCCTGGCAACGGGCTAACCCCAATGGTTACCGGTGAGTGAGCTTCTGCTGGCAGGCGGTGGGCACGCCCATGCCCTGGTGCTGCGCCGCTGGGCGATGCACCCAGCAACGCGGCCGCCCGTGGAGTCCATCACCCTGGTGAGCGCCAGCTCCACCAGCCTGTATTCCGGTTTGATTCCCGCCGCCCTCAGTGGTGCGTTGCCGGTTTCGGAGTGCGCCATCGATCTGCGGGAGCTTTGTCGCGGTGCTGGTGTCACCTTTGTGCAGGCCACCATCGCCGCCCTGGAATGGCCGCAGCGTCAACTGCGGCTGGTGGAGCAGCGTCCGCCCCTGTGCTTTCAGTGGTTGAGCCTCAATGTGGGCGCCGCGGTGATCTGTCCGGCAAGGGCTTCCGCAGATCCTTTGCGGTTGCCAATCAAGCCATTGGAGCCGGTCTTGGCAGCGCTACAGCAGCTGTCGTCTGGCGCTGCGGTGCGGGTGGTGGGTAGTGGTGCTGCGGCGGTGGAGGTGAGCCTGGCGTTGGCAGCCCGTGGTCTGGCTGTGGAGTTCCTCTGCCTCGAGCGCGCTCGCCCCTTCTGGGGAGGCTTTGTCCCTGCCCTGGTTGCCGCTGGCGTGCAGCTGGTGCACCGCCCGCAGGCTGAGGTGGAGCTGGAGCTGCATTGCACCGGTAGTCGGGGCCCCCGTTGGTTGGCAGAGGCTGGGCTGCCGCTCGATCCGCGCGGCCGGCTGCTCACCGATGCCTGCATGCGATCGCTTGCGGACTCCCAGGTGTTTGGTTCAGGCGATTGCGCTGTGGTGGATGCCCATCCCCGGCCCGCCAGTGGCGTTTGGGCCGTGCGCGCTGCACCGGTGCTGGCGAGCAATCTGCGGCGGGCCGTGTTGCAGCGTCCGCTGCGGCGCTGGCATCCCCAGTCCCGAGCGCTGCAACTCATTGGCGATGGCCGTGGGCGCGCCTGGGCTGTATGGGGGCGCTGGCGCCTGGGACCTTCGCCCGTGCTGTGGCGCTGGAAGCAGCAGCTGGATCAGCGCTTCATGGCCATGCTGCGTTTGGCGCCGATGGCGGCCAGCGAACCGATGCTCTGCTGCGGTTGTGCCGCCAAGCTGCCGGCAGCGCCGCTCACCGCTGCCCTCACCCGCTTGGCCGGAGGCCGGCCTCCGCAGCCTGAGGATGCGGTTGGTTTCTCCGCTCCGGGTGACGCCGGCCAGTGGTGGCAGAGCCTGGATGGCTTCCCGGCCCTGGTGCCGGACCCCTGGCTTAATGGGCGGTTAACGGCTCTGCATGCCTGTTCAGATCTGTGGGCCTGTGGCGTGCCTGTGGTCCACGCCCAGGCGTTGGTCACCTTGCCCCGGGCCGCCGCTGCCCAGCAGGAGGAGCTGTTGCTGCACACCCTGGCTGGGGTGAACTCGGTGTTGGAGCCCCAGGGGGCGGCCCTGATTGGCGGCCACACCCTGCAGGACCGTGACGAGCCCGACCCTGATCGCCCCCTAAGCGCTCAGCTGAGCCTGGCTCTGGTTGTGAATGGTCACCAACCAGTCGATGCGCCGGCGTGGAACAAAGGACCGCTGCAGCCTGGCGATGCCCTGATCCTCACGCGCCCCCTGGGCAGTGGCGTGTTGTTTGCCGCTGCCATGGCCGGTGCGGTGCGGCCTGACTGGCTCGATCAGGCCTTGGCGGTGATGCAAACCAGCCAGGCGCCGCTGTTGCCTGTGCTGCGCACCCATGGTTGTTCGGCCTGCACCGATATCACCGGGTTCGGCTTGCTGGGCCATCTCAACGAAATGCTGGAGGCCTCAGCTGGGGTGGCGCTGGATCTCGATGCTGAGGCGGTGCCGGTGTTTGCCGGTGCCCTGGAGCTGCTGGCAGAGGGCTGGGCCTCCAGCCTGGCGCCGGCCAACGGGGCGGCCTTGGCGCGCTGGCCGGCGCTGCAGGGGGTGAGGGCCCAGCTCTTGATCGATCCCCAGACCTGCGGGCCGCTGTTGTTTGCGCTGCCTCTGGAGCGGGCGGCAGCTTGTCTGGAGGCTCTGCAGCGGCTTGGTTGCGATTCCGCAGCCGTGGTAGGCCAGGTGCGCGCTGAATGGGAGCTGTGCTGAAACGGTTGTTCTGGCCTCTGCTGGCCCTGATGTGGGGGCTCAGCACCGCTTACGACCGCTTCTGGTTGCAGCAGGACCAGCGCCTGCCCTCCTGGGATCAGGCCGACTACCTCAACAGCGCCTTGGACCACGGACGGGCCCTTGGTCTGTTGCCAGGCGGTGGCTGGGAGGGGTGGCAGGCCCTGCTGGATCACTCCCCCAAGATTCCGCCCCTGGCTTCCCTGGTGAACGGCACCGTGATGGCCATCGCCGGTGATCATCCCGACCAGGCGGCTTGGAGCCTCAGCTTCTGGTTTGCGCTGCTGCTGCTGGGGGTGGCCCTCTGGGGCCGACAGCTCGGCGGCGCTGGCCTGGGTCTGTTAGCAGCGCTGTTTTGCGTGTTGGCGCCCGGCTTGGCGGAATGGCGCGTGGATTACGTGCTGGAGATTCCCCTCTGTGCGGGCTGCACCTGGGCGTTGTGGCTGCTGGGGCGTTGGTTGCGTCCTGGTGGTGAGCGCTGGCAGCTGGCCCTGCCGGCGGCCCTGGCGATTGCAGTGGCGCTGTTGATCAAGCAGAGCGCCCTGTTGCTGCTGCTGGGGCCTGCGGCCTGGGCGGTGCTGCTGGCCTGGCCTCAACGCGTCCGTCGCCGCCAGCTGCTGGTTGGTTTGGCGTTGGTCTTGGCGCTGGTGGCCCCCTGGTTGGGGCACAACCTGATCACCGTGATTGGTGGCACCAACCGGGCCACGCTGGAATCAGCGGCCCGGGAGGGGGATCCCAATGCCCTCAGCCTGGCGGGCTGGCTCTGGTATCCCCAGCGGCTGCCCCAGCTGATTGGCACCATCCCCTTGATCGGTGGCCTTGCGGCGGGTGGTTTGGCCCTCTGGCGCCGGATTCGCCCCGGCAGCGATGACGCCTGGCTTTTGGGAGTCACCCTCAGCGGTTGGTTGTTCACCACCCTCAGCCCCAACAAGGATCTGCGCTATCTGGCGCCGCTGCTGCCCCTGCTGGCTTTGCTGCTGGCTCGCGGTTGGCTGCAACTCCTCTCCCTGTTGCCGAAAGCAGCACGTTTGCCCCTGTTGGGTGGTGCCTTGGTGCTGAGCGGTGCCTCCAGCATTAAGGCCCGGCAGCAGGCGGTGCTGGGGGCACCACCCTTTCCCCAGCCATTGCCCGAGATTGTGGCGGCGGTGCAGGGCAGCGATCCGCAGACTCCGCGCACCCTGATCGTGGTGCCCAGCCGTCCCCAGCTCAATCAGCACAGCATCAGTTACTACGGCCGTCGCGGCGGTGGTGCCCTGGTGGGGCGGCAATTGGGCAGCAGCCGCAGTGATGTGGAGCCGGCGTTGCAGCAGGCAGAGTTGGTGTTGCTGGCTACCGGCTCCCAGGGGTCGGTGCGCCGTAGCGCGGCCCGCTTCAGCGAGGCGATCCGCAGCAGTGGCTTGTTTGCTCGCAGTGCCAGCTGGCCGCGGCCGGAGGGGGGCAGCTACGAACTGTGGGTGCGCAAGCCAGAAGCGCCAAGACCACAGCCGT
>JAYKHZ010000119.1:0-4287 GCA_035286165.1 Synechococcus sp. | reverse complement strand
CTGACTGGCATCGATGCGGCCGCTGGTGACCCAGCCCTGGATCACCAGCTTGAGCCGATCGGCCACCAGGTTGGTGGTGCCAAGGCCGCGCACCAGCAGCTGTTGCAGGGGGTTGGCGGAATCCATGGGTTGGGGCCAGAAGCCCTGCCTCTTTAGCGGTTGAACTCCTGCTTGACGAGCAGATGGCGGTTGGAATCCAGTTCGAGCCAGCCCTGATCCCTGAGCAGACCGATGAACCGGGTGATCGTGACCCGGGTGGTGCCGAGGATGCTGGCGAGCTCCTGATGGGTGAGTCGCACGTTGAGGCGCAGACCACCTCTGCAGGGCTGGCCGTAATCAAGGGCCAGCAGTTCCAGCAGGCCCCGCAGCCGCTCCTCCACCCGCCGCAGCCCCATCAGGGCCAGGAAGGCTTCGGCTTGGCGGTAGCGACGGGACAGGGCCACCACCATGGCGCTGCTGAGGTCGGGGTTGGCCAGCAGTTCATCCCAGCGCAGACAGAGCAGATCGCTGTCCACCAAGGTGATGGCCTCGTAGGGCTCCACCCGGCTGAGGGGTTCACCAAACGGCTCGCCGGCTCCCACCAGGCCCAGCACGGCTTCGTCGCCGTTCATGGAAGAGGTGACAAGCTTGGCCATGCCGCGCACCACCAGCCAGACATGGCCTTTGAGCAGGGGCACCTGGCTGCCTGCTGCCATGGAGACGAGGTTGCGGTTCTGAAAACTGCTTTCGAGCAGGTCGCGCAGGTCGCGCTGTGGCGGCGTTACGTCGCGGTGGGGGCTGGCAACCATGGCCAAGGGCTTCGGACGACGTGGCGAATGTATGAAGCAACACCAGCACCAGGGGCTAAGGCCCGGAGGTCATTCGCTTAAGAGTTGGATAACCATGGGTTGGCCTCAGTTCGTTCTGCTCTCGCTGGCTGGCGCCTTGGCCGGCATGGCACTTCCTCCTGTGGGGTGGCCCTGGTTGCTCTGGCTGGCGCTCGTACCGTTGTGGAGTGCTGGTCCGCGGGCGGGGGCCCTCTGGGGTGGTGTGGCCGTGCTGCTCAGCCACCGCTGGTTGTTGGCGCTGCATCCGCTGGATTGGTTGGGGGTGCCGCTGCCCCTGAGCCTGCCGCTGGCTTGGCTGCTGCTGTTGAGCTGTTGCGCGGCAGGCGCCGTGCTGGTTGGTGTGTGGTGCGCTCTGGTGCAACGGTTGGATCCCCGGCGCCCGGCCACCGCGTTGCTGGCAGCACTGCTCTGGGGGCTGGTGGAGCTGGTGCTGGCCAAAGGGCCGATGTTCTGGATCGGGCTGGGGGCGGCTGCGTTGCCTGGCGATCGGCCGCTGGCAGCCCTGGCTCAGCTGGGGGGATCACCGTTGCTGGCCTGCCTGCAGCTGTTGTTCGCCTGGTTGTTGTGGCGCCGTCGCTGGCTGCTCTTCAGCGTTGCGGTGCTGCTCAGCCATGGCCTTGGTTGGCTTCTGCTCACACAGCCCCTGCTCGCGGGGGTTCAGCCACCGCCGCTGGAGCTGGTGGCCATCCAGCCGAATCTGCCCACCCGCGAGAAGTTCAGCTGGAGTCAGCAGCGGCGTCAGTTGGAGCTGCTGCAGAGCGCTGTTGAGCGGGCAGAACGCGATGGGGCAGCAGCGGTGGTGTTGCCAGAAGGGGCGTTGCCGCTGGATCAGCGCCTCGACGGTCGCCAGGGGGTGGAGATCATCAGCGGAGGGTTTCGCCGCCAGGAGCTTGAGGAGCGCAGCAGTGTTCTCTGGTTTCAGTCGGGTGATGAACGGCCGCAGCGCTGGCTTGATAAGCACCGCTTGGTGCCGTTGGGGGAATGGGTGCCGTTCGGTCGTTGGAGTGGGTTATCGGCGGTGGGGGGAGTCAGCCCGGGTGAGCCATCCAGGCTGCTGATGCTGCCGCCGCCCCTGGGGCCGGTGGCTGTGGCGGTTTGCTACGAGCTCAGTGATGGGGAGGCTCTCTCCGCTGCGGTGCGGGCCGGCGGCAGCTGGATTCTCACGATTGCCAACCTCGATCCCTATCCGCCCCAGCTGCAGCAGCAGTTCCTGGCTCAGGCCAGATTGCGTGCCTTGGAAAACCAACGCTGGCTGGTCAGCGTGGGTAACACCGGCCCCACGGGGGTGATTGATTCCAGTGGCGCTGTGCGTGAGCTGTTGCCGCTGGGGCAGGTGGAGCTGGCGAACGCGGTGCTCGTGCGCCGTGAAGGACTCACCCCCTGGGTGCGCTTTGGCCCATGGCCACAGCTGGCAGCCTTTGCCCTGGCTGGGGTTTGCTGGCGCAAGGGGGCAAACATTAAGGACAACCGTTTTTTTTAGTCGCCAACAAATGCCGATTTAGGGTTTCCATATCGTTTGCACTTCTGTCTGTGAAAGCAACTTCAGAACAGGAAGGCACGGTTCAAATCACCATGACGCAAGAAGAAGCGGCCACGCTGGTTGATCTTTGCTTTGTTGCGGCTGCTTCAGACATGATTCCGCGTCGCCGTGAGAGCCAAGTGCGGGTGAATCGCTTTTTAAATGATATTCAGAGCACGTTATTTGAAAGCGCTCAGCAATTCTGGCGGAGCCGTGGTCAGCAAAGTGCTGCAGCCTGAACTCCCATGTGTTTAATCGCTTTATTGGGCCTGATTGCCCCTCGGGTGGTGTTTCTCTTGCTGTGGATCTTCACCCCGGCATTTGTGTTGATGCCGTTTGCTGGTCTGTGGTTTGTGCCCTTGTTGGGGCTGATTCTGCTGCCCACCACCACCCTGGCCTACTGCTGGGCCATCAGCCTGGGCGGCATCAGTTCCTTCAGCGGTATTTTTCTACTTGCCGTTGGTTTGTTGATTGATCTGGGCTTGCTGGGGGCA
Source organism: Synechococcus sp. (assembly GCA_035286165.1). Taxonomy (GTDB): domain Bacteria; phylum Cyanobacteriota; class Cyanobacteriia; order PCC-6307; family Cyanobiaceae; genus RCC307. Next base: position 1,447 of record JAYKHZ010000119.1, on the reverse strand, counting down.
GGCCGTGGTGCAGGCCGGCGCTGATCAGCGCCGCTGGCCCCAGATCCAATAGAGCAGGATCGCCAGAGCCAGCCAAGGCAGCAAAGGCCTCAGCACCAAAGCCACAACCACGATGGCGAGGGCGCTCCAGCCCAGCCGGCGGGTGATCGCTTTGGCCTCATCGCTCATATAGCGCCAACGGGGCAGCAGAGGCATCGCTTGTTGTTTTCAGCTCACCGTAAAGCCGTTGAGGGGTTTCATCAGAAACCGCCTGGAACCCGCAGCTGTGCTGATGCCAAGGCCAGCTGCAGTTCGCTGTACAGCAGCGTGAGCGAATGCACCACCAGCAGCATGGCCAGCACGAACAGGCTGCTGACGGGGACAGCCAGGTCCAGGCGGACCATCACATTCACGAACAGCAAGAGCACCACAACGCACACCATGCAATTGGCGATCGTGACTTCGCGAAAGGCCAGGCTGATGCGCCGCAGCCGCTTGCGCTGCAGGTTGATCAGGGCCGTGTTCTGCACTCTGATCTCCGGTTCCAGCAGTTCCAGGAGGTTGAGGCTGATCTGCTGAGCGCGGCTGCTCAGTAAGCCCAGATAAACAAACAAGGAGCTGATCAGAAACACTGGCGCCACCGCCATTGAGATGATGTTTCCAAGCACATCCGGGGCAACTGGGGGCATGCCCATGGCTTTCGAGCGTTGTGCATCCCTGGTCTTAGCTGTGCTGGCTGCACTCAGCCTCTTTAACGTGGTTGAAGATTTTTTGATCAGTTGCAATGGATCGCCGCCACTGGATACTGCTGGTGATGGCGGTGGCCTGCCTGATCGGGTTGGGGGGCTGGATTGTGGAGCTGGATGTGGGACTCACGGAGTCCCTGGATCCACCGCCTGCACGTACAAATTGACCCAGCGGCAATCGCGCAGCTGGCGCTGCACTCGCGCATAGACCTCGGGCGCTTCCTCGTAGGCATCAAGCGTTAAAAGCTGTTCGGCGTTGACCCGGTACACCTCGCCGCTGATGGCGTCATCGCCAGGAATCAGCATCGGGTAGCCCTCATGCTCAATGCACTGCACCCCATCGAGCACGCCATCAGCCAGGCGTTCGGCACCGTTCAGGAGACCATGGGCGCTGTGGCCTGACTTCAGGCTGCCGTAGACAAACACCGTGGTGGCCATGGCGATGCAGTTGTCTCTTGGATTGATCCTGCTGCTCACGCTGCTGGGTTGGTGGATCAGCACAGCCACAGCCGTTGGGCGCAAGCTCGGCATGACCCTGGTGGTGCTGCTGCTGGGTTTTCTCGTCACCAATGTCAGCGGCTGGGCTCCCGATGCAGCTGCTGCCAGCTGGGTGAGCGGACCGCTGACATCCCTGGCGATTGCTCAGTTGCTGCTGGCGGTGCAGTTGCAGCGCCTGTGGCCCGATGCCCGTCGCTTGCTTTTGCCCTTTCTTGCCGCTGTGT